>NZ_QQWI01000009.1 GCF_004125825.1 Fusibacter sp. A1
CCGGCTTCCTTCAGATTCGCAGTCACCCGCGACACCCTTGCCTTAAGCTATACACTTCCCACTACTAGGGCGTGTTCGGGACTTGCACCCGTTGGATTGCGCCCATGCTGGGCGCACATAAAAAAAGGGCACACACAAGGCATGCCCTACAATGATTTAGCCGATGATTTCTTTTACCCTTCCTACGGTGCCGTCCTCTAGCATGACCTTGATGCCGTGGGGATGGTTGGCGGAGTTGGTCAGAAGTTTCTTTACGACTCCTTCTGTCAGCTCGCCTGTTCGTTGATGGTTTTTTTGAACAACCTTGACTCTGATTCCTACTTGAATGTTGCTTCTTTTATTACCGTCCATAAAAGGCTCCTTTGCGGTTATAAGAAAAGGTAGCTCATGATGGCTACCTTTTGATTATTTTTTTGTTAGTTTTACGACCGCTTCCACGTGGTCGGTGTGCGGGTACATGTCGACAAGTTTGCACTTATCAACACAATAGCCGTGGCTGATAAAGTCTTCTAGGTCTTCGACCATCGTCTTTGGATTACAGGATACGTAGATGATCTCCTGGGCGCCGTAGCTTGCGATTTTGCCAACAGCTTTTGTCAGGATTCCTGCTCTTGGAGGGTCTACGATGATGACTTCTGGTCGGTCGTGTACATCTTGCAGCACTTGGAACACATCTCCTGCTATGAATTCGCAGTTTTCGATGTTGTTTTCTACAGCATTCACATTCGCGGCTTTCACGGCGTCTTCGATGATCTCGACACCGATTACCTTTTTCGCTTTTTTGGCGACAATCTGACCGATGGTGCCGGTTCCTGAAAACAGGTCGAAGATGGTCTGACCTTCGATGTCGTCGATCATGTCTACTGCTGTCTGATACAGCACTTCTGCCCCTAAGCTGTTTGTCTGGAAGAAGGAGAAGAAGGATATCTTGAATTTAAGGTCGAACAGTTCTTCGTAAAAGTAGTCCCTGCCGTAGATGAGCTTGTCCTCAGGGTTCGGTTTTACCACATCGCCAAGGCCGTCGTTCACCAGGTGGTAGATTCCGACGATAGTGCCCTCTAGCTCTAATCCAAGCAAGGTGTCTACAAAGAGTTTTTCGTCAAACACAGGGCTAGAAGTCGTCGAGATGCCGACTAAGAGTTCGCCTGTCTTCTGACCTTTTCTGACGACCACATGTCTTAAGAGTCCAGCTTCTCTGTTACGGTCGAACTTGCCCCAGTCCTGATCTCTTGACAGGGTTTCTATCGTGTTGATGATCGTCCTGTAGTCCGAGTCGATCAGGTGGCAGTTGGGTATGCTGACAACATCGTAGAACCTTCCTTTACGGTGCATTCCAAGGTTTAACTGACCACCTTTTTCAGCATCGCCGAAGCTGTATTCCATCTTGTTTCTGTATTCGTATTCTTTAGGGCTTGCGATGACCTCTTCCACTTTGATGTTGATGTTCGCATTGGTAAAGAGGCTTTCCACCGCTGTCTTTTTAAGGTTCAGCTGTTCCTCATACGGCACTGTCTGTCTTGCACAGCCTCCGCATTCTCCAAAGTGCTCGCAGAACGATGCGACCTCGTAGGGTGCCCTTTCCAAAACTTCGATGACTTTTCCCTGTTTGTTGGTTCGTCTGTTTTTAGAAAGTTTGTAGTTGATTTTTTGACCCGGTAGAGCCCCTTTGATCTTTATTTTGTTGTCGCCCTGCATGACGATGCCGTGGCTGGCATATTCAAGCGAGCTGACGATTCCTTCGTACGTTTGTCCTTTTTTCATGTTTACGCCTTTTCTTTTAAAGAGTATGTCAGACATACTGTAATTTGAATTTACTAAGCTATTATATGTGATGTCACACATAAAAACAAGGTGCGATCACCGCACCTTGTTAAAGGATCTTTAAATCGTCCACATATTATGGATGATACCCACCAGATACCATTTGCCGTCGGTGTATTCTTCAAACACAAGTCTTAGGCTGGTCCAGTCCATTCCCTGGTACTTTTCTTCAAAGCCTGGGAAGTAGTACTCCACTCTGATGGAGCCAGGATAGATTTCTGCTGAATTCTCGTAGCTGTTCCCATAGCCGAGCTGCTCGTTGTAGGAAATCTGGGGGGCGTTCAGGTAGTCCGCATTATAGATGTAGTTTTCATAATAGGAGAACGGTGATGCGAGGATATCGTCCCCTGTTCCGTCGTGCTTGCCCCAGACGTATCTCGAAGAGTCCTCAAGCAAAACCGCGACTTCCTCAGCGCTGAACTTCTGGTCGGTGTCCTGGTTCACGGTGGTGATCGGTGTGAACCTGACGCCTTTTTCAGGATGGACATATTCAGACAGCTTTTTGAAGTTGATATCTCTAAGGGCGTACACAACCGCCGTTGCACGGTCTTCGATGACAAATTTGGCGCCGACTGTGGTGAGCACCGATCCTTCTTGTTTGACATCGCCGCTGATCGCATTGTACTTGATTTTTAAGGCTTCAAGTTCGCTTTGCACGGCTGTCAGTTTTTCTGCTATAAGTTGACTCGCATCCTCAGACGACGTCAGTTTTGCCTGTAGGTCCGAATTCTCCTTTTCAAGCGCCTGCTTTTCATCTTCGAGACTTTGAATGCGCGTGTTCAACTCATCAAGGTTTACGGTGCCTGTTGAATTTTGATTACCGGTCGTGGTCGAACATGCGGTGAGTGTCAGTATCAATAGTGCCGATATCAGTAGTTTTATTGTTTTCATAAATGCCTCCTAATTGGTTTACCTTATTATTGTACCATGCTTCTGGGTTGATTTTTCTTAAATATGTCTTAAAAATGGAAGTGTTGACACTAAGACCTCGGCTTGATACTCTAATCTAAAGTACAAAAGTTGCTTGTAAACCTATGGAGGTAATCATGAAGGCATTGATTTTCTTTGATATAAACGGAACGATAATTAAACGGGATAGCAGAACTGATCTGCCTTATTCTGACGCGATTGATGAATACTTGAATCTGACCGGCGGAATGGAAGGAATCAACACCAGCGCCCGTAGCGATAAGGATGTTTTCCATGAAGTGCTCGACAGAAACAACCTTGAATTTACTGATGATCTATGGGAAGGCTTTCTTAACGTGTATGAGAACCATCTCAAAGCATATGAGACAAGTGATGTATGGCGTGAAAATGCAGATGCAGTCCCCTTTATAAAGGCACTTTCAAAATCTGACCATTTGCTCACTATGATCACCGGAGAGTTGTCCATAGGTGCTGAGTACAAACTGAGAAAACTTGGCGTATGGAAGTATTTTCCTACCGGTGGTTTTGGCGAGGACGGACTGAAGCGATTCGAAATCGCTGATGCAGCACTTGAAAAGGCGAAATCGATTTACGGTACCGATTTTGATCAGATGTATGTGATAGGAGATACTCTACTTGATATCCAGACTGCACGGCACTTAGGCGCGAAGGTTATCGCTATCGCCACAGGTTCCAACACAAAAGAGGAACTCGCGGCGTTAAATCCCGATTACCTGATTGAATCATTCAAAGAAATTGAATCTCTATTCTTTTGATAAAACCCGCTTCTCAGCCGAGAAGCGGGTTTAAAATTATTTGTTATAGTAACAATGATTACAGTACTCATCGTTTTTCATCAGTGTTTTCGACCTAGTAAAACCTATTGTCTCACTGAAGTTCTCCACAGCGATCGGACTTCTAGAGCAGTAGTACAGATACCCCCACTCCGCGGCGTTCAGTTCATGGGCCATATCGGCTAGCGGACACCTGGTTGTCATGATTTGAATAAGGTCGTCCTTATTTTCGATGGTAAACTCGATCCCTGCGGACCTGCTCACATGTTCCCACTGGATGTCGACAAGTTCTTCAGCCGTATGTTTTGAATGGATGTTTTTCAGCTGCTGCCACTCATACTCCGTCTGTCTTTTTACATGCTCCTTCACAGCATCCAGCAGTAAATCGCCATAGACGCCTTTCATCTCGTTCAGTTTTTGTACTTTCTCGCCAAAATGTAGTTCTTCTAGTTCTGCAAGTTGGTCTAGTATCTCTTTCAAACCGATCACTCCTCAAATGGATTATTGGTACGTCAGCCACAGTTCCATTTTATCATGTAAAGCACTTTGGAGCATATCTATTTCTGATTGAATTTCATTTAATTTTACATAATCTGTCGCGTATGTGGTCAGGTCAGACGTCGCAGCTTCGATTTTCTCTTCTAGCTTGGCGATCTCTCCTTCGAGCGCGTTGATTTTGAATTCATTTATCTTTTTAGGCTTTTCTTCCGTTTTGACTGTCGAATTTGACTGCACGGGCTTTGTCGGTGCTTTTTCCTTATCAATTGCCTGCTGCACATATTTATGCCTTTGGTTAACAAAATCATCGTAGTTGCCTTCAACGCTGTAGACGGTTCCGTCTTTGAGCCAAAGTATTCTGTCGGCGATCATGTTGATGAAGTACCTGTCGTGCGAGATAAAGAAGAGCGTTCCGCCAAAATCGCCAAGGGTAGATTCAAGCTTTTCTTTGGACTGGATATCCAGATGGTTGGTCGGCTCATCGAGCAGCATCAGATTATAGCTTTCAAGTGTAAAAAGCATCAGCATAAGCCTGCTCTTTTCACCCCCTGAAAGCGAGCCGACGCTTCTAAATACCTCTTCACCCTTAAAGCCGTAATGCGCAAGCATGTTCCTTGTCTGGGCCTGCGTGAGCAGGGCGGCTTGCTTGACATACTCGAGAATACTTTCACTTTCATTTGTGAAGCTTACCTCTTGCTCTAGGTAGCCGACTTTCGCCTCATCCGATGCCTTAAGCAGTCCTGAGTCCATGGACACTTGACCGATAAGTGAGCGCATGATGGTACTTTTACCGGTTCCGTTACCTCCGATAAGGCAGACCTTTTCACCTCTAAACACTTCGAACTCAAGTGCTTCGAATAGTTTTTTCTCACCAAAGGATTTTCCTATCTTGTCTGCTATGATCATCCTTTTACTTGATTTTTTCACAGCTTTGATATCAAAGTCGAACCTGTGCAGATTGGCGTCGGGCCGATCGAGCTTTTCCATTTCTTCAAGCCTTTTTTCAAACTGCTTGGCTTTCGCATAGAACTTTTCATTGTCGGACTTTTGCGCCCAGGCCCTGAATCTTTTGATCGTCTCTTCTATGTTCTTGATTTTTCTTTGCTGTTCTTTGTAGGCTTTAAGCTCAAGTGCGAGCTTGGCCTCCTTTTCGATTGTAAAAAGCGAGTAGTTGCCGTGGTAGATGTCCGCTTTTCCAAAGTTGATCTCCACCACCTTGTCGATGGTCTGGTCCATGAAGTACCTGTCATGCGAGATGATCACCACAGCGCCTTTATAGCGGTTGATGAACTCCTCTAGCCACTCCAGCATTTCGGTGTCCAGATGGTTTGTCGGTTCGTCAAGCAGCAGCACGTCTGGCGCCTCCAGTAACAGCTTTGCGATGGAGACCCGCGTCTTTTCACCGCCAGACAGGCTTTCGTATTCCTGCACTAGCAGATCATGAAGCTTAAAGGCCTCTGTAATCTGTGCGAGGTTAAGCTCGATCTCATATCCGCCCTTGACCTCAAACTCATGCTGTAACCTGCTATACTCTCCTAGCAGTCTGTCGGACACGATCCCAGCCTCCATTTGAAGTTCGATCGTCCTCATCTGCTTTTCGATTAGATAAAGGTTTTCAAACGGCAGCTTCAGCACTTCGTCGACGCACATCTTGTAAAACTGCACCGGAATCTGGGGAAGGTAGCCGATGCTCACCCCTTTTCTAACCTGAACGAGCCCGTCGGTCGCATCTTCCTCACCGGTGATGATTCTAAACAGCGTCGTCTTGCCGGCGCCGTTGTTTCCGATCAGTCCGATCTTCTCTCCGGTGTGTATGTCAAAATGAACGTCTTCTAGAACGACCTCTTCGTAGTATTTTTTCTTTATATGGTGTAGTGCGATATCCAGCATGGCTTATACCTCCTTTTCTTTCTCTGTATCTCTTATTGTATTTTTTAATCGCAAGAATGTGAAGCCCATCAGGGGTACCGATGTGAAAAATACCATGATAAATCCCGCCTTGAATCCGAAACTGCTCGCAACCCAACCAAAAACCGGAAAATACAGGATCATCAGAAGGCTGAAGACCATGGCCTGAAAGGACAATAGGGTCGCCCTATGCTCAGACGGGATCAGTTGATTGATGTAGTCTGAAAACGCCACGAAGAGCACTCCGTCGATGCAGGATATCATGATGAAGAACGCGATTTCCATGGGGAGGAAGGCGATGCCCGCAAGGGCGATAAGCGTCGCGACAGCAGACGTCCTGATAATGCGGTACCTTCCGAATTTTTCTTCAAACCAGTGGGCTCTCGTACTGAACAGGATGCTCAACAGCGATGCCGACGCAAGCGTCACACCGATCCAAGTCTCTGAGAACCCTTTGCCTTTCAAGAAGTTTTGAAAATAGAAGAACAGCGTGGTGTGAAACAGCGAGAACGACTCGATGAACACGACATAATCAAGTATCTGCGCGTTGTCCCTAATCACCCCGATCGATCCTTTGATGTGCCCGAGCATCGACACCTTCTTCTGATCGGTCTGATGAACCGTAGGTTCCTTGAACGACAAGGCTGAAATAATGGCCAGCACATTGATTAGGATGGATATCCCGTAGCCAAGCTCGTAATTGAAGGTCGCTATCCACCCACCGATGATCAAAGAACTTGTCTTGGCTGTCTGAAAACAAAGCTCGATGATGCCTTTGATCTTCATATAGCGGTTTGATTCCCCGATTTCGACAAGCGTGTCGTACACCAGAGCATCTCCTGCGCCTGATTCCATATTGTAACTTAGGCTGCTGAACACGAATGCGACGGCGAACATCCAAAAGCTATGCGACGAAAGCATCAGAGCCGTACCGACAAGCGCCAGCACTCTTCCCATCACTCTTGAGGTTTTTCTTCCAAACCTGTCGGCGACGATTCCTGTGGGTATCTCCATCAAAAGGCTGCTGATATGGAAAATGGATTCGAGTATTCCGATCTCCAGCAGGCTCATCCCCCTATAGGCCAAAAAGAGCATCCAAATGGCATCGGTGACCGCAACGGATGATACAAAGGTGTATATATAGTTTTTTACAATATTCTTTTTAAGTATCATGTCTATTTCCTCCAAAAACAAAAACATCCCCATGTAATACATGGGGATGCTACCTAGCGCAAAATTTGCAATAAAAAACGCTCAGGCAAGCCCTGAGCGAATATCCCAACGAACTTACATTTATTTCCAACGATTACTATAGAGTTATCCCGTAAACGTTGTTTGAAATAAATGAAACACACACCAAACCAATGGGGAATCTTGAGAATATTAAATTTTTATTCGCAATTTGGTTAGCCATCGGTCTGCTCCTAAAGTTTGTTAAAGGTCATTTTCTTAATCAGTGTACCATAGTTTGAATCTTTTATCAATTCTATAGAATGCAAAGCTCGTTAAAATCTTTTATCATCTGAATCGAATCGGATTCGATCTCACGCTTGTAGGGCGCAGACAAGTCGTCATGGACTGCGATGACATCCATTCCCGCACGGTTTGCAGCGATTACTCCGGCATGAGTGTCTTCAAACACCAGGCATTTGCTTGGGTGCACATCAAGGTCCTCAGCCACCTTTAAGAAGACATCTGGGTTAGGCTTTCCTTTTTCTACCTCACAAGAAGTTCTTATCGTACTGATCAGCTCTATGACTTCATGTTTTTTCAGCACGAGCTCTGTCATTTCCCTAAAATTAGATGTACCGACTCCTAGCTTGACACCGTTTTTATGGAGCTTGTGCATAAACTCTTTCGCACCCGATTTTAGCGGTATCTTATGGGCATAGTAGTCGTGAGCCATCGCTATCCATTCGCTTTTGATGTCTTCCACTGAATCTTCTATGTCGAATCGATTTTTAAAATAGGTCGCCGTTTCTGTCGTCGACATCCCTTCAATTTCTTTCTGTAGTTCCGCTGGTAATGTGTAGCCATGCTTTATCAGATAAGCTTCATCGATATCTTTCCATATCCACATCGAATCCACAAGTGTTCCATCCAGGTCAAAAATAACCGCTTCATATTGTTTTGTAGGCACAGACAATTCCTCCCAGTTCATAAAAAAACAGTCTTCCTGATTGGAAAACTGTTTTCATTCTACGCCTATTTTTAGTTTTTTACAAGTTTGAGTTAGAAATCACGATTTTCAAGCAGTGTCTCTCGTTCATTCGCTTTAGAAAGTAGCGCAGATTTGTTCACAACGGCACGTACGTGGTTACCTAATCCGATTTGCCCCACTTCGTCAAAGGCGTGCATGGCAAGTTGCACCTTGTTGCCGTCAAAAGCGGTTATCTCTACTTTTACAGAAACCGTTTCGCCGAGCACTGTCGGTTTTTCGTGGATTACTTGAGCCATTTGTCCTACGGTGATATACCCTTCAGGTAAATGGGCATCCAGTAACTTGGCACTGGCTTCAATCATAAGTGCCACAAGTGACGGTGTAGCCAACAGATTTTCAAGCTGCCCACTTCCATAGTTGAGCGCTGTATCTTCTTCAGTGATTTTCTTTTGAATCGTCAATGATTCTCCAATTGGAATTGTTGGAATATTAATCATGGTATCACCTCCCTATTAGATTGATACCACAGTAAAAAATTAATACACAAAAAACTAAACTTCGTAATAGGGTTTATTGATATAGGTGTCGATAATCGAAGGTCTTACGCTATTGTTCAGTATGCTTCGCGACTTCAGTGAGGCGATGATCCTTTGGTCGAGCGTATGCATGATCACCTTTTCTTCTCTGATGAGCACGATTTCAACCAGCTTGCTTTTCAACTTGCTCGATGCCGATTTCACGTAATATGCTCTTATGTCTTCCGCATCGATAATATACAAAAGCAAATACGACACGCGTTCCTTAATTGCATACTGCTCGTCGGACAGCTTCTGAAACTCCGTGGCGGCTTGCGGCATCGTCTCCTTCATTTCGCGGTATTTCATTTGATTGTACTTGGCCATCGTATTGTAATACTGATAGTAAAATACGCCTTCCTCAACCGAACTGACCCTAGTGGGTTCTGTAATGTCGAGTCCTTCGTACAAGTCCACATTGGAGAGTATGAAAGATGTCTTATCCAGCTCCTGTGCTTCTAGGGCATGGATCAGATCAAGTCTCTTCTTTTTATGTGCTAAAAAATCAATAGGTTTCATCAAAACTTCCAGTCTAGTAGTGTTCTCCGTCTGAGTAATAGTTGTTCTCGATAAAAGGGATGAATACCACTTCTAGCGCCTCTATTCCAGCGGATTTAAAATGTCTGTCGATCGCTTTCGCGCTTAAATCCTGTATATCCTGTCCTCTATCGAACCAGCCCACTTGCACAAACGGGAAGGTCGGTGCCAATTGCCCGTTTTCAAACGAAATAGTACTGATACAGTCGATTGTGAAATAATCGGTCGGTGAATCCATGATTTTTGCCAGGTCCTCCACCAAATCCGCCGCTACGGCCTGAACTTGACCTGGTTCAATTCCTCTAATCGTAAGCTGTGGCATGCTAGCCTCCTATCCAATTTCTTTTAACTTAAAATCCAAATAGTCACAGGAAATCAGCTGGTAATCGATTCCGTCAATCTCCCCTTGTTTCACCGTTTGGTAATTCGAATGGATATGTCCGAAATAGACTTCTCTGATCTCATGCTCCTCGATCAATCTATTGAGTTCTGTTTTTCTACCGCGCTCGTCAAAAGGTGGAAAATGAAGCACACAGACGATCGGCACCTTTTCTTTGAGTGCTTCGATCGATAATTTGAGCCTGTTGCACTCCCTGTTGAAGACCTTGACATCCTGCTCTGTCGCGCCTGTGTCACCAGGCGCCGTCCAGCCTCTAGTTCCGACAATGCCGATGCCGTCAACCACATAGGCGTTGTTTTGAATAAAATCGATGCTCTCGTACTTTCCACGCATCTTTTTAAGCGTACTCCACCAGTAATCATGGTTTCCTCTGAGTAAAAGCTTCTTACCCGGCAGGGCATCCAGCCAACTGAGATCGGCCTGCGCTTCTTCAAGATTGATCGCCCAGGAGATATCCCCTGCGATGATCACGGTATCCGCCTGCGTGACGCGTGCGATCCAGTCCTCTTTGATCCGCTCATAATGTGATTCCCATTTTGGTCCAAAAACATCCATGGGTTTATCAGAGCTGAAACTCAAGTGTAGATCGCCAATGATAAATAAACCCATCCAACCACCTCAACAACTATAGTAATTCATCCGTCCATACGTTTCCCATGGCACTGATGATCCGTCTCTTAAAATCTTTAAATTCTCCGGCCTGTGTCTCGACCCACTCCTTGTAGCGCTCCCTGTTGGTTTCGCCGTTGTAGGGGCAACTCGATTGGATTACAGGTAACAAAAGCAGTTCTCCCGCTCTCTTAATCACCTGCTCCTCAAGACCGATCATCGGCCTGATGATCGAAAGTCCTGACGAAGCCTCTGTCCTGATCGGAGGCATACCTGCCATTTTTCCGTTTTCAAACATGTTCATAAAAAAGGTTTCTATCACATCGTCCATATGGTGTCCGACTGCGATCTTGTTAAATCCCTTTTCGATGGCGAGCCTTTTCAGTACACCTTTTCTAAGTCGCGCACAGCGGTAGCAGACACTCTTACGTTCCTGAAGATCGATCTGCTCGTTGATGTTTGTGACTTCGATGTGAAAGTCGATTCCTTCTTCTTTTAGAATTTCCTTGACCTTGGTGAAATCGGAATGGTATCCCGCATCTACATGAACCACCAAAAGTTCAAAGTCGTAAATCTGGTATTTCTTCAGCCACCCCATAAGAAGTGAAAGCAGCAAAGAATCTTTGCCGCCTGAGAGTCCTACTATGATTTTATCGCCATCTTCAATCAACCGGTATTTTTCTACCGCTTGCCTGATGGGCTTGATGAGTTCTTGTCTGATATAACTTTCCATTACTCGTTCTCCGAATTCTTAAACAGCTGGTACCTTGGTAGAACATCCTTCATCTCATTAAGCAGATCCTCGAGTTCCTGTACGGTACCGTCATCCCACAGGTGTTCAAATTTTCTTTGGAAAGACATCGCCTCTTCGGTTCTGCCTGCAACCATGAACACCCTGATGTTCGAAGTGATATCGGATACAAGATTCGACTTAAATTCGAACAGCAGCTGAGCCTTGATGATCTCGTTTCTGATCTCGCACATCTCATCGTCCAGATCTCCAGCAGCCTTCGCTGAATTCTTAAGCCGTTCCCTGATAGACTGAGGGATATTGGACTTGTACTTATAGTTAAGCGAATGCTCGATGGTCGCCCAAAAGTTCATCGCTAGTGTTCTGATTTGAAGTTCTGCTAAAACCTCTTTTGGTCCGAAAGCCGTTTGCACCGGATACCTGATAATCACGTGATAACTCCTATATCCGGAGCTTTTCACATGTTCCACATAATCTTTTTCGTAAACGATTTTCAGATCGTGTCCGTCACGCTGTCTTAATAAGTCAACGACACGGTAGATATCATCATTAAACTGACACATGATTCTAAGACCTGCGATATCCTCCATCATCTCTTCGATCTGATCAAGAGGTATGTCACGTCTTTTCGCCTTCTCAATGATTGACGAGATTTTCTTAACTCTACCTGTGACAAATTCCATGGGCGAATACTCGTTGAGTTCTCTAAATTCGTTGCGCATGGATTTGAATTTTACTTTGAGTTCTTCTACAGCTTGCTCATATGGAATGAGCATGGATTTCCATTCTCGTATATTATGCACACGTCACCTCATCAACTCTACTAATAACCTTTAGGCCACTGATTGTCAATCACACCAATTAGTTCACTAAAATGATCAATGATAAAATCAGGAGTATGTACTGCCAATTCCCTTTCATCATAATACCCTGTTGTGGTTGCTACTGCAACAAAATCATTCGATTTAGCTGAAGTAATGTCCTTTGGAGTATCTCCTATCACCATCACTTCATCATCTAAAAACTTGGTTCTGAACACATCTTCGGCGCGGGTTCTTGCAAGCGCAAGCAGCGCATCCCTGTCACCGACCTCGTCCCCAAACGCTCCATGTTCAAAATAGTCGCTCAGTCCCGACAATTCAAGCTTTACTCGCGCGCCGGCTTTGCAGTTTCCTGTTCCGATCACATGATAAAGTCCCGGTCTTTGCAGATTCTTGAGCACAGGCTCAATACCGTCGATCACCACTATCCCCTGGCCGGTCGTCAAAAGCTTCATCAAGCGCTCGGCATACATGCGGTAGAATGCGGCACTGTCAAAATCAGAAAGTCCATAGGAGCTGTTGATGGTCTTGATCACCTCAGAATCCACAACTCCCGCAAGGCTGATCCGCTGCATCGCCCCTTCAATGCCATACATCTCTTTGTAAGTAGCTTCAAGGGCTTCTTTGCCGGTACCGAAGCAATGTAGCAAGGTACCATCGATATCCCAAATGACTAATTTACTCATAAACGCTCCATTTCAGTCTGTCACCTTGTTGGATATTTTGTTTTACCAATAAGGTGTCCAGTTCATCTTGTAGGTAACGCCAGCTTCTGCTCCAATTGCAAAACAAGGTCTGATCCTTGGGTGCTCTTCCAAAAAAGCGTTGAACGCCAATCCTAGGCGACAGATGCCTCAAGAATAGGATAATTCTTTCGTAGTACTCTTCAATTCCACAGATTTCAATCGATCCTTCCTCATAAAGTCTCGCAAGCTCTGTGCCTTTAAGCACATAGAGGCTGTGCAGCTTGACCGTGTCCACCTCCAAAGCAGACATGAGTCTTGCAGCGGATACGATATCTTCTTTCGTGTCCCAAGGTAAATTGGGTATCAGGTGCACGCCAACCTGAAAGCCTTTTTCTTTTATCTTATTGACCGCATGAACGAAACAAGCCACATCATGTCCACGGTTGATCTTTCGTAGTGTCTCATCGTTCACACTCTGAAGCCCAAGCTCAATGCTTATCGCTAGACCGGTTTCCTGCTTGAACTTAGCAAGCGCCTCCAGATGTGCGCCGCTCAAGCAGTCAGGCCTCGTGGACAGGCAGATTTCGACGATGTTCTCGATAGTTGCAGCCTGAACAAATCCCATCATCTCGTCCACCGGTAAATACGTGTTCGAGTAATTCTGAAAATATGCGATGAATTTCTCCGCCTTGTATTTTTCTTTAATATAACTCATATTTCGTCTGAGCTGCTCGACCACTGAAACCTGCACTTCGAGCATTTCAAAACCCGCACCTATCTCCGAACAGAAGATGCAGCCTCCAGAACCTGCGGCACCGTCCCTATTGGGGCAGGTCACCGGTAAGTTCACAGGCAGTTTGTATACTTTCTGCTGATACATGTCTTTTAAATAATCCGAATATCTATAATATGTCAAATGAATACCTCTATCATACGTTCAATACGGTTGCATATAAGGTGACGCAAATCAAGATGGCGAGCAGTGCGAAGCTCCCACAAACCACAAAGGTCATATTCACAGGTTTTCTACCTGCGAATCTTAACCGATCAATTGTTAATCCCAATATGGATAATATAATTGTACCCACTGAAACACCGATTGCAACATTGAGTGCCTGCGGGCTCCAACCTGTCCGGGTATAGATGTTGAAAAATCTGGCGACAGGATATTCATTCACCGGTCGGGCAATGACAATCAGTATGAAAATGACAAAACACAAGATCCAGTTGATCGCCATGAGGTAGCCTAATCTTATTGAAAATTTCACGTCCGCATTATAGCGAACCAGCTTTTCTTCGCTCAAATTCGGTAGAATGTGCTCCATATGCGACTCGTAATCCTTGTTGGCGAGTTTTTTTAAATACTCCGCCTGTACGCCGTTGATCTGCCTGATCAGTTTTGTCTGCTGGGATTTTGACAAGTTGTTGAATCTCAACCTAAGATCATACCGCAGCATACTGTCAGGCATGTTGTCACAGCTGACGACGTCAGCGATGATATCGATCGGCTCCTTAGGGACCAGGACGATATGGATAATCACTTTTTCTCCCGGTTTGACGCGCTTTGTCGTAACGCACCTCATGCCTCCGGCGCTGATATCTCTTGAAAGCACTTCGATTTTCCCCGTACCGTCTAGGCTTGTGGAAAGCTCCATTTCCTTTACAAAATTCAATCGGTAGAAATCTCTTCTTTGTGTTTTCTTAAAGTCGCTGATTCTCAAAAGCTTAATCAGCGCGACACCCTCTCTATTTTCCTTCGATTCCAGGCGTGCTTTAAAACTAAAGATTTCATAGCGGCTTGTAGCCTTGTTCAACTGTGAAAATACCACTGTGATAATATTCCCGTTTCCGATCAAGACAACTTTACCACTGTGTATCGGAGCAAATACTTCAAAGACCTTATCTCCTTCGACAGATTCGATCACCGTCCTGTACTTGCTTGACGGATCATGCTTATCCAGTTGTAGTTCTACCGTATCTCCTGTGTTAAATTTTAAAGCCACACCCACACCCCCATAACCTATTTCATTTTACCCTTTAATAGCGCTACTGCCAAAAGTGCAGTAATCGGAATACTCATTACGATACCTATACTTCCCGCTAGGGACCTGACGAACTCAGTTGCGATCACATCAAGATTCATAACACGCATCATGGGCATCTCATTTGCTACAAACAGCAAGATCATCGGTAGCGAGCTACCTACATAGGCGAGAATGAGGGTATTCGTCATCGTACCCATCACATCCCGTCCGATATTCATGCCGGATGAATAAAGCTTTCTCCAGTGCATCGTCGGAGATACCGCGTTAAGTTCCTCAATCGCCGATGCGATAGACATGGCAACGTCCATCACAGCCCCTAAGGCTCCAAGTAAAATACCCGACAACAGCAGTTCGGTGGCCTTAAAGATATCACCTTGTGGAATAAACTTTAACATCACGGCTTCTTCGTTGGAGAAACCGGTCAGATGTATGCCTTTACTGAAGGAGTAGGCGATCACGCCAGAAATCACAACGCCGGCAGTCGTACCTACGATCGCTGCCAGGCTCTTCTTCGTCCATCCTGATACGATTCCAATGGTGAGCGTTGTCACAATCATCGCAATGACGATTGTCGTCATGATGGGACTGACCCCTCTTAGCAGCAGGGGAATATGTACAAACCAGATAGTGCCTAAAGTAATCGCAAGTGTTGCTACCGTCTTCACTCCTTGCCATCTGCCTACCCACAAGATAACGGCGACAAATGCGAGTACAAGCCAGATCACAGCATAGTCTCTCTGATAATCCCCTAAGAACACATCTTCGTAACCATCATTATAGGTTGTAAAGCCTACAATGATCCTATCCCCTGTTTTTAAATTCATGGGATAAGCTTCTGTCGAAGTGATATAAACTTCAAGGTGGATTAGCTCACCTTTCTTGTCGCCACTTTTAATTCTCGATTCGACAAGCAGCAGCTTCTCGATAAAGCCATCCGGTTCTATTGCCGCCTGGGTGACCGTCTCTACTACCGCTTTGTAGAGCTTCGTATCGCCAAGATCATTATCAGACTCATCCCCAGCATCTGCAAATGCGACTATGGAGGATAAGAGCATTACCATACAAAGAAAAATACTCATCAATTGTTTCATATCTTATAACCTTTCGTGGGTAGAGTTCATCAAATTTTATGTCTTAATCCATTTTACCATGAAAGCGCGCAATGCAAATTAAAAAATCCCCAAAGTAGACTGTTTGTCTAACTTTTGGGGATTTTTCTATTTAAGGTTTAATTTAGACAGTGCCGCGTAAAGTGGAGTCGCAAGCAATATTCCGCCTGTCGCTTGAATGATATTAGGTATGATGTCGATAACAGCGTACTCAGGGTATACAAACCATTCAAATGCGAAATACCCGCTGACCATCACTAGTCCGCCGAATACCGTTGCAATGATGAACTTGATGATCCTCATCCAGATCATATCGTCCACTTTAACCGTCTTACCTACGATGATTGCTACCACTAAGGCATCCAAACTCTTTATGATGAATGTAGGAAGGGCGTAGGATGCATATCCGGCAGCAAAGTCCGCTAAGAATGATCCTATGCCAGCCGCTAAGGCGCCTAAAGGGCCAAGCAAGGCTCCAGATATGTAGACCATCGTGTCTCCAAGATGCATATAACCGCTACCGGCCGGTATCGGGAATCCGATCAACCATGTTGCTACAAACACTAGTGCTGCGAATATTCCAGCAAGTGCAAGCTGTTTTGTATTCAATTTCATTGTGTCCTCCTAAAATTGTACCGCTACAGTTGTTTAATCTATGAGTTCAGTGAAATTGTAGCATGTTACTAGGATAAGAACAATACCCTACACCATCAAGATGCTATTGTACCGCTACGATTGTCACTCGTTAGACAAAAATAGGACTTCTCCATCTTCCACCGAAGCTACAAAGTAGATATACTCGCCCAGTCGGCCAATTATGCCGATGTTGTCAAAACTTCCGAATGAGTACGTTCGCAAACCTGTCACAACCACCAACTCGCCGCTTTCGTTTTTGTATAAGGTCAATCCCTCTTCGATATGGTGAACAGCTTCCGCGGCCTTACCCAGCGACTGGACCTCAAGCAGATGATTGTTTTCATCCGTCCTGACAAGCAGTTCACTTTTGTCCTCAAGTAGATAGTAGTTTCCGTCTTCTAGGGTGTACCTCTTTTTTATCCGCATCTGTTCGCCGTTCATGTCCACAGGCAAGACTTCCCACGTACCGCCTGCTATGTCATAGGTCATAATACCCGAATCACCCACAGAATCATTTCGACCCGCTACGATAAGCTGGTTTCCTTCCCAGATGATTTTTCCATAAGGGGTATAGGGTAGATGGATTACTGCAGTATAAACAACCTTTCGCTTTTTCAAATCAAAGTAGCCCAATCTGTCGCCAGAAGGCACATCGCTTAGTTTTGCAGCATCATCCAGATAATAATAGAACCCTACCTTAAGCGTCTCTGGTGCCGACCATTCGGGGCCGTTTCCTTTTAGCTTGGACGCATAGGCGGTACCTGAATCCGAACCGAAAATCGAAAAATAACTGTCATGCTGCGTCTCGCTGATCACTTCATACATAAAATACCCACCGTCAGGAGATAAACTCACTTGTTTTTCAAAATTCTCAAGCACGTTCTCAGGCACCTGAAAGTTCATGATTTTGTGCCTTGACTTCGTAAAATCATAGGTCACCATTCTCTTCTTGACAGGATGATAGTACAAAATCTTTGATTCATTCTCAGACAAGACAAACCTAAGCTCGGACAACTTGCTTACACTGTCCGTCAAATGCGAGGTTTGCCCACTGGCTGATGTGTATTCGAGCCCGCCTTCCTTTTCAGTGATTACTCCATGGCTCAGCTCGAGTATCGCATGACTTGAAGCCTGAGTATCCTCAGGACCCACGATCGTATCCGATTTAAAGTCGTATGTGAAGATACCGCTTTGATTCAGGTATTCTCCTTCTATCACTAGGGTCTCATCGTCTACAGAAATCACACGCCAGATCTTATCAAACCCAGTGATTTGAAAGGTCTGATCGACATACTTTCCTATCCTGACCACATCTTCTATGATGGGTACTTCAATTTCAGTCGCTACAACGACAGGTCGGTACTGATTCACCAAGACGTATCCGCTTGCAATAATCGCGAACAAAACAATTCCATAAGACAATAGCCTCTTCATGATACTCTCCCATTTTAATGACTCAATTTGAATTCCATTATTTTCTCTATCTGTTCTTCGGTAAAATCAAAGGTTTTTCCAATGATCAGTTCCGCTTTTCTTAATAAGTTGTCGTTTTCAGATTCCATATACTCGTCATGTATCAGAGCTAGGCTGAGCATATTCTCCTTGGAAAACTTCGGAACAGGTATACGCCCAAGCGGAGTCGCATAGAGTTCAAGCAGTTCCCCCTTACGTTTGCCCATGTGGTAAAGCCATAAGAATATCCAAGAACTGTTCAAATAGACGGTAAAGGCCTTTAGGGTTGTCAAATCCTCCTTCGCATCGGATAAGTAATAAATGTCCGCGCTACCGTAATATTCTTCTGTACACAAGGCAAAACTGTTTTGTCTCGCCCGTTGCGGTACGACTATCTTCGCACCTGTGAACACGGTTTCCTTACGTCCCCATTGAAGCTCATACCAGGCTTTCGATCCGTTTCTTACTTCTCTTCGCTTTTCAAGGTGCTCTCTATACCTGCTTAAGTGCTCTATCCACTCAGGATAACCGCTTATTTTATCACCTACGCTATAGAGGACATACTTATCTATCTCACCCCTGATCCTGTACGGCTTGATCTGTCCATTTTTGATAAAGGACTTGAACAAGTCACCGGGCATATTTTTAGGGAGTTCATCTTTGAGAAACACAAAGATCGGTCCTTCTTCCTGTCCCATCTGAGGGTATTTCACCGCCAACCGTTTTGTAAACCTATCGGCACCTGAAACCAGTCCCTGATTGATTGTCAACACCTCTGAAAGAATCGCAGACGAATTGCTCTGCGCCTTTGTCAAGAGCTCATGCCACTGGATGTTTCTCCTCAGTACGATCTGCCCATAGTCGTCATACAAGTCCTCTTGAGTCAGAATTTCGATGTTGTCGTCCTGCTTAAAGATCATATTTTTAAGGCTGCCCGTTTGTTTTGGGGTGATGCTATAAATCAAAAAACTCAACTTTTTTACGTCTTTGAATAGGTCATAGGCTTCTAAATGTGTGATTCTCCTAAAGTCCATCTTGGACTTCAGCGAGGCTCTCAGCTTCTTGGCGCCGTCTGCGGTCGTGAAGTAACTTGTCGTAATCTGTGTTACGACCCCCTTATCAGAAACAAGATCCATCGCATGGTGTAAAAAGAAGTAAAAGAGGTCCATCTTGCCTTCGTAGTACCCCTTGGTGAGTTCGTGTGCCTTAAGCGGTTCAAAGAGTGACTTGTTTCCCCTTTCACCAAGATAAGGAGGATTTCCGATGATAAGATCAAATCCGCCAGTTTGACAGATCCTTTCAATTTCAGAATGGCCCCTTAGCTCTGTCAACGCATTCTGGTTAAGCACCGTGATATTACCTGTCGAACCGAAACGTTTTTCAAACAGCAGGCAAAGGAGAGATAGCGCGTTTTTATTCAAATCGTTTAAAACCATTCCTGATGTCGCCTTGTCGAACAGTGGACCAAAATCCATCCTGTGATTTTCGCATAAGGAGCGTAGTGTCAGCAAATACGCGTAGGCGAACACACCTGTGCCGCAAGCCATATCCAAAAAATATGCGCGGCTCAACTTATCCATCATCGACTTCACATGTCCTTGATCCGAAGTGACGCTTAAAAGCCCATTCACCTGATCACAGGTAAAACCGCAGTTTTCGAGATAGGTTCGTATCGAATCCTCAACCATTTCCTTTGCCAGTTCCAGGGGCGTGTAATAGGCTCCAGCCTGTATCCTCGCAGCCGTTTCTATCGATCCGTCGAACATCAGCACTTCGTTTTCAAAGGCTTCCATATTGTTTATCTGATTCAATCTATCGATTAATTCCTTCAATGATACTCCTCCAGTCCGCTTGCATCTCCAACCATTGTACCAAACGAGTCCCACTATTTCCACAAAACAAAAAAGGTCGTTCATCTGAACGACCTCGTGCTTATGCGCGTATTCTATAGTAACGGCCATACTCGACCTTAACAACACCATCAATGCTTTCAATGATGCTATCGACAACCAAATCGATATCTTCGATTGCGATGTTGATGCCCTTACGTTTAAGGTACTTCATAATCGTAATCAGTCGAATGTGATAGTTGCATGGATTTTTAAAGTACGGATGTTTTTCCACCAATAATTTTATCTGTTGCTTATCTGCTTCTGTTACTGCATTCTGTTTAAATGACTGAACTTGCTCCTCTACATTCTCAAGATAAGCCTTAAGCCTGTCTTTCGAACCGCCGTGTTCGTCAATTAAAAATTTGATATCTTTTAAAATATCCTCGACGTTCAAAGCTTCCTGGTAATTGGGAACTTCGTCGTCTTGCCTCGGTATAGTGTCCATAGTTTGTTATACTCCCTTTCTTATAGCCACTATTGTACAGTCTTACCTCTTAACTGTCAAACAATTCATCCATATGTGTCAATTTCGTTTCAAAGATGACAAGTCCTGTCCTTTTCAATTCGATGACTTGCTGCGCCCATTCAAAATCTTGCTCGAGAGCGCATTCAATATATACGTTTTTGGAATCGACTACCACTTCGGCTCGTTTTGATCCTGCATTGTGCCAACTGTACACATCGTCAAAATCAGTGGCGATCATTTCATCCGAATTCAAAAATGCCTTAAAGGCCTCTTCATCCTCAATCTTACAATTGATCTCATAACAGACATAATCGATATACTCTTCTTCGACTACTTCGCTGATCACGTTGGCAGCCCAATAAAGCAGCATCGGATTCTCCTTGATGAATCCGTCGATCGTATAACTCTTCTCAGTACCCGTTTCGCTGTATTTGCTCATCAGATTCTTGATGATGAGCTTGCCGTCCTGCACGCTGAACTGAGAATAGTCGTCGCTCATGTAGCTAGAGCCCTTCAGTTCATAGATCCTTGTAAAGTAGATCGCCTGCTCGTCCAGTATGGCGTCCGTGTCCGATTCATTGACGACGTATTGCTTCTTCGTGAGGATATCCTGAAAAACATAATACTTCTTATCCTTATGAAGCGAGAAGAATCCGAGCGTGGATGTCTTGATCGCATGCACGAGCGCCTCATCCCCGTCGACCACATCGATAACGGCACCGCTGGAATCCTTATAATGGTGCAACAGCCATGTGTTGAAAACTGTTTCTTCTATTTTATTCAAATACCTTTTTCTAATATCTTCAAAAACTTCGACAGCTTTCGCTACACGTTTTTCATCTTTACTTATTTCGATCAGTGCTTCCTCGAGATGGTTCTCGATGTTGAATTTCATATCTATCGGCATAATGATGCTCCTTTCATTTCTCAATAAAATTATAACACGACTTAGCCCTTTTCGTGTAAACTAGTCATAAGAAAGGGGTTAAATATGACAACAAAAGCTTATTTGGACGATAGCTATACGATGAATTTCTCTGCCACGGTACTCAGCTGCATGGAAGCCGGCGAGCAGTTTCACCTGATACTTGACAAGACCTACTTTTATCCGGAAGGTGGTGGACAGCCCACAGACATCGGATCGATCGGCGGAATCGACACCTTCGATGTGCGCCACCATCAGAATGAAATCATCCACATCACCAACGCCCCTATCAAACCGGGTGCTAAAGTGGAGTGTCAAGTAAACCGTACCGTTCGCATGGACTATAGCAGCCAACATACCGGTCAGCATCTGCTTTCTGCGGTTCTTGACAAATCATATGGCGCTGCGACCGTCGGCTTTCATCTGACAAAAGACAACCTAACGATCGATATCGACCGAACTTTGACAAATGAGGATTACCTGAACATAGAACGTTCCGTGAACTCCCTTATCCGCGAGAACAGAAAGATGCTTGTTCACTATCCAGACACCGAAGACCTTGAAAGCTATTCGCTTAGAAAAACGCCGAAAGTAAGAAAGGACATTCGCCTAGTCGAAATTGAAGGATACGATACCGTACCTTGCGGCGGAACGCATCTGAACCGCACCGGCGAAGTGGGCTCCTTCAAGATCAGAAAAATCGACAAATACAAAAGCGGACAGCGTATCAGCTTCTGCTGCGCTAAACGGGCGACCGACCTTTCTATTCTTGAACATGAGACCGTCACTTCCTTTATCACGAAACTGTCCGCTCCACTCGAGGAACTGCCCCAGTCGCTAGATGCCATCCTTGACAGAATCGATCAGATGAACAGGAAACTGATCGAATTTGAAATGAAGGCGATCGACTCCATGGCGGCAGCCGCTCTTGAAGAGGCCACCACGATCCATGACATGCCCTTTGTCAGCTTTTGGTTTGAAGATCTTAGTCAAAACGCTTTTAAAGCCTTGCTGTCAACTGTCACGGAAGGAACCGACGGCCTTATCGTCGCAGCCAACTTCGACGACGGCAGCGGGCAACTGATCATCCACACAGGCAACTTCTCAAGCCGTGTGAACGCAAAGGAGCTTATGAAGCGATTACAGTCCACATACGATTTAAAAGGCGGAGGAAGCCCGCAGCGGGCTCAAGGAGGCACCAAGGATATCAAGGAGCTTTCCAGGGCTTTTGAGGCTGCTAAGAGAATTTTAGCGGATGGCTGATGAACTCAAAACGCAAAAAAGAAACTCAGAATTCGAGTTTCTTTTTTTTGTGCCTTTAAAACTACTTTTTAACGATCGTGACGTTGTCGAAACTCACGCTATGTGGTGTAAATAAGGAACCGTCCAAATTCTCAGTACCCAACATGAATAGGATTTTACCGTTTTTGCTTGTCTCGACAGCCGTAAAATCGTAAGTGTAGGTCTGCTTAAGCCCGCTAAGTGAAAAAGCAACCACCTCCAAGCCGTTCGATCCGTCAATCTCAAGCCAAGCGTTTCTATCCAGTGTGGAACTTGCATCAAATGTCACTGTATAATCAGAACCTGCTTTTAACTCAAGCCCAGCCTGATACAGCTGTGTCGAGTAAGTGAACCATCCGGCATAGTTGACAAAATCGACTTTCAGCATCCCGTTTGTAGAACTTAGACTTGCATCGGAACCGTCTCCGACATACTTGTCCCAGCCACCGATATCTGAATCGAAGCCGCCATTGCTCACAATCAGCTCATTGATCTCGACATTGTCGATAACCACGCTTTTTGCCACGGCGTCTGCTCCGTCCTCATTCATCGTACCAAGTAGGAAGTTCAATTTACCGTTTGCAGTGGATTCGCTGGCAGTAAAGCTGAATGTGAAGGTCTCAGTCGTATCCGTAAGAAGCAATTCCTGCTGGGCCATGCCGTTAAGCTCGACCCATATGGCGCCGCTCGTCGTCGAACTTGCATCGAAGGTAAGTTCATAACTCTTTCCAGCCTCTAATGCGATATTCTCCTGATACACTTGCGTCGACCATTTTTCCCAACCGGCATATCCGGAAAAATCAACTCTTATCGCACCGCTTGTCGTGCTGAGCGCGGCGCTCGAACCGTCATTTGCATAAAGCGTCCATCCGATATCATTCACATCGGAATAACCGTTAACTACGATCGACTCGTTAAGTTCGATATTATCCAGGTAAACCTGATGAGCCACAAAATCTTCCCCTGCCACGTTGTCCGTTCCCAATAGGAAGTTGAGTTTTGCGTTTTCTATGGACTCGCTTGCAGTGAACTTGTAGGTGAATGTCTTTTTAGTTTCTGTAAGCGCCAACTCCTGCGCTTCTAGATCGTTCAATTCCAACCATATCGC
This sequence comes from Fusibacter sp. A1, assembly GCF_004125825.1. NCBI lineage: Bacteria > Bacillati > Bacillota > Clostridia > Eubacteriales > Fusibacteraceae > Fusibacter > Fusibacter sp. A1. Next base: position 23,406 of record NZ_QQWI01000009.1, read on the forward strand.
CCTGTCAACTGTCGAACTTGCATCGAAGGTGAGCTCATAACTCTTTCCAGCCTCAAGGACGATATTTTCCTGATACACTTGAGTCGACCACTTGAACCAACCTGCGTAACTCGCAAAGTCGACTTTAAGCATCTCGTCCGACACGCCAATCGAACCGTCCGATCCGTCTGCTGTGTAGAGATTCCAGGCAGTCGTATCCGTGTCGAAGTAGCCGTTGCTTACCGTCGAGCCGTCAGCCGCCTGTTCAACTTCAACAATTGAAATGTTATCCAGGTAGATGCTGTGTGGTGTGAAATCAGCACCGTCCATATTGTCTGTTCCCAGTAGGAAGTTAAGCTTACCCTCAAAAGTAGCCGCAGTTGCCGTAAACTCATAAGTATAGCTTGTCATCGTATCTGTAAGCGGTACCGTCTGTTCTGTCAGATCGGTCATTTGTAAGAGAACATCCCTGTCAACTGTCGATCTGGCGTCAAACGACAGCTCATACGTTTTTCCTTCTTCAAGTTCGATGATATCCTGATACACTTGTGTCGACCACTTGAACCAACCTGCATACGCCGCAAAGTCAATTTTCATCTCTTCACCCGAAACACTGATGGCGCCATCAGAACCGTCGCCGATGTACAGGTTCCATTTGTCCGTATCGGTTTCAAAAGTTCCATTCTTGATGATCAGATTTGTATCCCGTGAGGCATCTTTCACTTCACAGACCACATTGTCGATATAAAGGTTATGCGCCCCTTCAGTTACGCCACTGTCTGTTCTTCCCAACAGGAACTTCAACGACACCGCGTCTTCTACCGGTAGTTTGAGCGTATACTCATAATGAGTGTACTCACCTGTCGCAGCTACCGTTTCGCTTAAATAACGAGTGTAGGATGAGTTGTCTATCACCACTTCCAGATTCCGATCCACATCGGACTTAACGTCAAATGCGACCACGTATTCCACTTTGTTGGAAAAATCAAACGGACCCTGATAAAGTTGAATTCCCCAAGTTTGGGCTCCCACCGAATCAGCGGCTATTTTGACTTCATCATTCTCCACAGCAATACTCGCCGTCACATCGTCATGGATATAATTGCTCCAACCTGTCAGTCCATCCGAAAAATCGCCGTTTTCCAGTGGGAACACGTCAATCGTCGAATAGTCTATCGATGTTGCCTTTAAGACGATATTGTCGAGGTAGACATCCACATCGCTGCCACCCAGGTGGATCATCAAAATCGATTCCAAATCCGTCGAGCCGTTCATTTCAAATGAAAACTCATAGGTATCCATTTCGGTAGAAAGGTCGATGACTTCCACATCCGTATGCAGGTCGCCGGCAGTATTTGAAAATGCGACTTCAATCGTTCTGGCAGCTTTGGCTTTTGCATCTAGCGATAGGGTATACACCGTATTTTCCTCAAGTTGGATACCCTTTTGCTCTAGCGACACATCAGAAGCATTATCACCGCCGCTTCCTACATTCACAAATAATCTTCTAGTAGTTTCAGAAACAGACGGATACGCGTACACACCGTTTGTAGTTAGGTTCCAGTATGCCATTCGATCTACCGATTCCTTATCGAACTCGCCATTGTATACACCGTTTCCATCGGCAAGGGGTGCTTTGGAAGCGTCATAATCCACTTCCGGTGCGGATACTTCCCTAACCTTGACATTGCCGATCCATACTGAATTCGCATTGAGTCCCAAATTCATTTCAAGTCTTGCCGCGATGTCAGACTCCGCAGTCATTTGGAAGACCTTTGTGTAGGTCGTCATCGATTCCGTCAGGTCTAAAGAATAACTGTCGGAATAAGTCGTCCAACCGCGTTCTTCTCCAGCAGACATTTTCATTGTCATTGTCCGATTGCCTGATGACTTGGCATCGAACGATACTTCATAATATCTGCCTTTTCCCAAAGTAGTAAGCTGTATCAATTGAACCGCATAACTTTGCGAACCACCATCTGCGATATCCACTTTCGCGTAGTTGCTTCCATCAATCGTGTCGATGGACTGAGTAGCGCTTCCACCAAAGTCCGATATCTGTACAAGGTTCCACAGATCCGAAAAATCAAGTTCTGCGGAATAATTGTCTTGAATCGCTTCACTGAAATCGCCATTCGAAAGCAGGTTTCCTTCCAGGTCTGCCACCTTGGCGCCTTCTGGCAAGGACTCGCTGATCGATTCCGGCTCGACAGGCGTCATATAGTCTCTACCTGTCAGTTCATACACTCTTACATAATCCACTTCCATAGTGCTTGGGAACATCGTATCCTCAGTCGGTTCACCGTCAAAATTACCGCCGACCGCCAAATTCATGATCATATAGAATTCCTGATCGAACGGAGCCGGGAAGGAATACTCCTCACCATTCGCATCTTTGGTGTTCCAGTTGTTCTGGGTCTGATACAAAGCGCCATCAACATACCATCTGATTTCTCCCGGTTCCCACTCGATCGCATACACATGGAAATCGTTAACCGATGTCGTATCCGCAAACGTATATTCTTTACCAGAGTACTTGTTGTTGGGCCATAGGGCGCCGTAGTGAAGCGTTCCAGCAACTACATTGGGTCTGCTGCCCCAGCCTTCCACAATATCAAGCTCTCCGGATGCCGCCCAACCGCCATAGACATCTTCAACGGGTAACATCCATATCGCCGGCCATAGTCCCTTGCCTACCGGCAACTTCGCGCTGATTTCATATCTGCCGTACTTTTGACTGAACAATCCTTTAGTCAAAAGTTTTGCAGATGTATAGTCATAGCTTCCAAATTCATCACTTGTTTCTTCTTTTATCGCCTTGATGACAAGTTTTCCGCTTTCAACATACGCATTGTCTGACGAGTCCGTATAGAATTCTTTTTCATTGTTTCCCCAACCAGCGGCAACACCTGCACCGGATTCATCGACAATCCAGTTGCCAATGTCGTGCTTCCATTTGGTAAGGTCAAGTTCAGAACCGTTGAACTCGTCATTCCAGGTCATCGTCCACATTCTCTTCTTGGTCGAATCTGTACTGGATGCCGATGAAGCGTTAGTCGATTCCACAATTTCCTGTCCGCCGATCGTAACTGTCACTCCTTCATCAAGAACAACCGTTTTTACCACGACATCCACTGTGACATCCTTAACTTTTATTTCAGCATTTACTATCGACCCCTTGCCTGTGACATTGAGTTTAGCTGCAGTTTCAGTTGCGACAAGCGTTTCAATTGTCGAATTGTCGCCTACTTCAAGATTCACATCGGAAGCTTCCACCGAAACCGATCCAAACTTACCGTCAAGTACAACCTTGCCGCCACCGACAACTTCAGCAGGGATCATTACCGTTTCAAACCCGTCACCCTCAAGTTCCTCTTCAAGCAGAATCGCACCGGAGGCTAAAACAGTTACCTTGATTTGAGTGGATCCGCTTGCTACTATCCTGATTTTATTGTTGGTCTTCTTTACAAGCAAGGCGCCGTTGATATTCACGTTTTCAAAGTATAGGGAGTTTTCTCCACCACCCTTTACGACAATATCTCCTTCAATCGTCACGTTCGCTAAATGGACTTCACCCTCACCGACGTTCTCGGTAATAAATACATCACCCCTTATGATTGTGTTTTCAAGTCTTACATCAGCGGCGCTGATCGTCACATTGCCGTCGATAGTCTCCAACTCGCCTGATGAACCACCATAGGTTCCTGGCTCCAAATATCGCTGTCCAAATATCCTATCCAATAAGACAACTGCCTCTGCACGTGTAATATCGCTATTTGTGCGTAAGGTATTGTCTGGATATCCTGTCAATAAACCTTTTTTAAGTAGGGATTCCAGTGCCGACCGGTTCCAAGTGTCACTGTCATCAAAATCGTAAAACTTGCTGAGCTCTGTCAGCTCGTCAACCTTCGCAAGTTCAAGCAAGTTTGACAGTACTACCGCAACCTCTTCTCTTGTAATTTGATTCATCGGCCTGAATGAACCATCGGGATAACCATCGGTTAAACCGCATTCATATGCGAATGCCACCGCTTCGAAATACCAGTCATTTTCCTTCACATCTGTAAATGGCATTTCTGTCATACGATCCAATGATATGACATTATGTATAAGTGTATAGAATTCCGCTCTTGTTATACTTGCATCGGGTTTGAACATCCCCCCTTCATAACCATTTACAATTCCATCATCAATCCACTTTGAAATTGTGTTTTCCGCCCAATGATCTGAACTGTCGTTCATTCCAATACTTGCATAACTTGGCATGAACGTCGACAGAATCAATGTTAAAATTACCGTTAGTGCAATAAACCGCCTCATACTACCTCCCTACAACCTAGAAACAATAGATGCCAACTGAAAAACATGTAAAAAAGGATCTCTCCTTCACGCAATCCCTTCAACGAAATCGATTTCGTTGAAGGGATTAATAAAAACCGACCTCTTAGGAAATCGATTTCGTTATAATCGTATTACAATTACTTAACATCGTCAATTGTTTATTACATAAAAATGCAATTCATCGTGTTCTAATTCGTATTCGAGAGGCTTGTGGAACATGAAAAAGCAGTTTACACGGTGTGTAAACTGCTTTTTGGGTTTGTTTTGGTTATTAGGTGTTTCTCCTCTTCGTTGAACAGAATACGTTCTTCAAGTGCTTTGCACTTCTCCTCTACGTCGAACAAAATACGTTCGACTGGCCGGAGGGGCGGCCCAAACATGAAATGTTTGGGCTTAGTAATTACCTTGTTGGATCATTGCGTTGGCTACTTTTAGGAAGCCTGCGATGTTTGAACCGGCAACTACGTTGTATCCGAATCCGTATTCTTCAGAAGCTGTCGCCGCTGCTGTGTGGATGTTGATCATGATGTTCTTCAGTTTCGCATCTACTTCTTCAAATGTCCAAGAGTATCTCATGGAGTTTTGAGACATTTCAAGTGCAGATGTGGCAACACCACCGGCGTTAGCCGCTTTTGCAGGAGCTACGAACATTTTGTTATCCAACAGGTATTTAAGGGCTTCATTGGTCGTTGGCATGTTGGCGCCTTCGCCTACTGCGATACAGCCGTTTTCAACAAGTGATTTGGCATCTTCCAAATGGATATCGTTTTGGGTCGCACAAGGAAGCGCGATGTCGCATTTTACTTGCCATACTCCACGGCCTTCCGTGTATTTCGCTTCTGGATGGTATTTGACATACTCGCTGATTCTCTTACGGTCTACTTCTTTAATTTGCTTTAGCGTATCAAGGTTGATACCGTTAGCGTCATAAACCCAACCTGTAGAGTCAGATACCGTTACAACCTTCGCGCCCATTTCGTGCGCTTTTTTTGTAGCGTAGATTGCCACGTTGCCAGAACCTGACATAGCGATTGTCTTACCTTTGATATCTATATTGTTATATCTGAGCATTTCTTCAACAAAGTACATCAGACCAAAGCCAGTCGCTTCAGTTCTAACGAGCGAGCCACCATAACCAAGGCCCTTACCCGTCAACACGCCATTTTCGAAAGCACCTCTAAGACGTCTATATTGACCGTACAAGTAACCTATCTCACGACCGCCGACACCGATGTCGCCAGCAGGAACATCCACATCAGGACCGATATGTCTGTAAAGCTCTGTCATGAAACTTTGGCAGAATCTCATGATCTCAGCGTCTGATTTTCCTTTAGGGTCAAAATCAGCTCCACCTTTACCACCGCCGATAGGCAGACCGGTAAGTGAATTCTTGAATATCTGCTCGAAACCTAGGAACTTGACGATTCCAAGATAAACGGATGGATGGAAACGTAATCCACCTTTATAGGGTCCGATAGCGCCATTGAATTGTACACGGAAACCACGGTTTACATGAATCTTGCCATTGTCATCCGCCCAAGGAACTCTAAATAGAATTTGTCTCTCTGGCTCTGTGATTCTATCAAGGATATTTGCTTCTACAAATTCAGGATGCTTTTCAATTACTGGTGCTAATGATTCAAATACTTCTTCAACAGCTTGCAGAAATTCAGCTTCGTTTGAATTTCTTTTTTGAATTCGTTCAAATACTTCATTTAAGTACGTCATTTACACGGCTCCTTTTGTTTAGTATTCTTTTTAGCGGTACCACATCTGTTTCATTCGGAGTTTTGCATAATAATCTACGCATAAATAGCTTACCATATTCTAGTACCTAGTAGTAAAAAACAAGTAAGACATCAATGAAATATCACGATTATGCATAACTCAGAAGAAAACAAGTTGCATTCTTTTCGCAAAATGCAAGTTTTCCTGCAAATTTTACACCGCTTCTCCTTGCCAACAAATTAATGATAACATAAAATCGTTATTAATCAAACGTTTTCCTCATTTTTTTAATTTTAAAGATCTTCTCCACAATCCACCCGTATAGCTATGTATACAAGATATGAAGTTTAACTGTTAATTATCAGACAATTCGGTTATTTTATTAACAATATGATTATCATGCAAGGCTCCCTGCAAAATTGTAGGTAAACATAGGAAAAATACTTCAATCAGGTGAATTTCCAATAAAAACAGACTGTTTATGCAGGTTGTCACCTGCATAAACAGTCTGTTTTTTCTAAATATGAACATGCTAAACTACATTATGTGAACTTAGTTTGATATATAGTAAACAATGTTAATAATCAGATCTTGGCCAGATGACTTTGAACAGATCATCACTTTCCTCAAGTAAAAACCACTCTTCAGTACCGCCATCGTATGTGATATTGCGAGTTCGATCGATATACTCGTAATTGATAATCACACTTAGATTTGTACCATTTCTCTTAACAAAGGGCTGAGTCGCTTCATATGACTGCTTCTGATTTCTATAACTGCTCATCTCGGACTTAAAATCATCTTTGGTGAAATCATCGCTGGCACTGGCCGTAGTCATATTGAAAGCAAGGTCATAACGTTCAATCATCACATAGTTGAGAAAGGTCTGAACAACATCCCTAGGAGTCGCAGGTTCTCTGAAGATCAAGGTATCATTGTAGGATAAATCAGCAATCGTATGCTTAGCATCAAGATAGGCGTTGATATCCTTGCCCTCAACCTTGATTTGAATCCGTTCAATGTTATCAAACTGTGTGAGAGAGTTAACGATTGAGTAAAGCACCACCTCATGATAGCCTCGTTGCCAAAATGTCGAATTGACAAGCTCACCGCTCAAGTTCAGATAAAGCTTCTTATTAACGATTTCACTCGACAGAATTCTTACTCCCTCGTCGATGACCCCAAATAGCTTTTCATCCGTAGGACCCATTTTAAGTTCTGTCAATACGGCTTCTACGAGTTCATTGCTATTGATCGTAATGGCTTTTTCTTCTGCTACAAGCATCTCTTCACGGTTGACATAAAATATGGAAGTGTTTATCTTGAATGTCGAAGGCGACGGAGAAATTCCAGCCTCCTTATTGATATAGACTACTGTACTGACACGGCCCACCGTATAAAAGATCAAAAGCATCATTAAGGCGATAGTGATGATAAATCTGAATTGACTTTTCATGATCGCCTCCTAACTTTCTGATTTTCTAGGCAGGATAATAAAGAACTCGGTACCTACACCTGCCTGACTTTGCACTTCGATACGTCCCTGATGTAGGGAAATGATCTGATGCGCTATGCTCAGTCCCAGACCAGAACCGCCTGTATCACGGGCCCTAGCTTCATCGACACGATAAAACCTGTCAAAAATATGCGGTAGGTCTTCCTCAGGAATCCCGATTCCCGTGTCTTTGACTTTCACGACAAGATCTTCCCTGTTGGCATAAAGCTCCACATGCACATACCCGCCGTCAGGAGTATACTTAACCGCGTTGTTGATGATGTTGATCAGACACTGCCTGATCTTAAGGCTATCGACCACCGTATTGATCGGATCGGTGTCCTCATAGGTCAAATGAATGTCCTTTTGCTCCGCAAGCGGCTTAATCGTTTGAATCGTATGTTTTACAAGCTGGTTGAACACAACCGGCTGGTATTCGAGCTGTAACTCGTCTTTTTCAAGATTGACAAGGTTAAGGAGCGTATCGATGATTTTATTCAGTCGATCCATCTCCGAATTGATATCCTGCATAAAATCCTCGTACACCAACAGATCGTCAGGTTTTGACAGCGACAGGGTCTCAGCGATGATTTTCATAGACGCGATCGGGGTCCTCAGCTCATGGGATACATTGGAAACAAACTTCTTACGCATCTCATCGACATGGTATAACTTGGTGATCATCGTATTGAAGGACTCCGCCAGGTTTCCTAGTTCGTCCCTGCTGTGGATTTTGGCCTTTTGATTCTTGTTTCCAAGCGCTACTTCCTTGACGACTTGCGTCAAGTTCTCAATCGGTGTGGAAAAGATATCGGTGAAGATAAAACTGACGACCGCTGTGATGATGATCGCTCCGATCGAAAGTCGGTAAAAGTTCTCCGAAATCTCCTTGATCTGATTGAAGATATCGACAGGCGAAGAGGACATGAGGATCGCTCCTATGACATTCCCCGATTCATAGACCGGTACGCCTACATAAATCGCCTTTCCGATATCAGAGAAGTTATACGCCTGGGCGGATGAAAACCCGTTTAGGGCGTTCACCACTTCATCGATGCTATTAAGACTCGCGCCGTAGTAGTCGTCAAAGGAATCAACGATAACCTCTCCCGACCGGTCGACTACGAGAACTCTTGTGTTCAACCTAAGGCTTAAGCTTTTAATAATGCTTTCGGCATAATCTAAGGATTGTCTGTTCTGATAAGAACTGATGGACGGGGCGATCTGATCTGAAACAATCGTTCCTTGACTAAGCAAATTGTCTTTCTTCTCTTCCATCAAGTATTCAGTAAGCGACGCGTTGATGAATGCGTTGATGAGAAGCAGTGAAATGAGCACTAATAACAAATAGGTGGAAACAAGCTTCCACCTAATGCTAAAATACAATTTATTCATTTCTAAAATAATATCCGACGCCCCACTTGGTCAAGATGTATTCAGGCTGCGAGGAATTGGTTTCTATCTTCTCCCTCAAACGTCTGATATGAACATCTACAGTGCGGACATCTCCAAAATACTCATAGCCCCATATGATTTCAAGCAATTCTTCTCTTGAGTAGACTTTACCCTTATTCACCGCCAAAAGAAGCAGCAGGTCGAACTCTTTTGCAGTCAGGTTGATATCGCGTCCTGCAAGCATCACCTTACGGCCAAGCGTATTGATTTGGAACTCGTCCACTTTAAGCACGCTTGTCGTGGAAATCTTGTCGCTCACCTGCACACGTCTTAGAATAGCTTTGATTCTAGCTTTTAGTTCTAAAATATTAAATGGTTTTGTCAAATAGTCATCAGCGCCATATTCAAGACCTAGCACTTTTGATGAATCATCACCTTTTGCAGTTAAAATGATAATCGGAACCGTAGAAGACTCACGAAGCTTTCTGCAAACTTCCAGTCCATCCATTTTAGGGAGCATCAAGTCCAGAACAATTAGGTCGTATTCGTACTCTCTTGCCTTGTTGTAGGCTTCCTCGCCGTCAACCGCTGTCTCGATAACATAATTCTCTTGTTCTAAGCTGTACTTAAGCCCTTTTAACAATACGGGTTCATCATCTACTACCAATAGTTTTTTTGACATATTCACACCTCGGTTTATCTTTAACGTCTCTCTGACATTAATCTATACGCTCTCATGTTCTATATTATAGTTTTTTTCGCTAAATTTCAAGCATCAGCGGTATTTTCAATAGAAAACCTGAATGCTTTTCAAATCAACCATGACCTCTTTGTGGATATTGCTCAACTTCGTTGGACCTATCCCCTTTATATTAATTAATTGTTTTATATTTTCGAACGGTCCGACATTTGTACGGTATTCGATAATCCTTGCCGCAAGCACTTCACCGATCCCGTTTATGGAACAAAGCTCTTGGATATCCGCCTGATTGATGTCCACAGGACTTTTCTTTTTTTCAAGGGTCGGTTCTATTAAGTCCTCCGGTGCCGCTTTTGCAGCGGCATAAGCCAATTCCTTTTCAAAAGTGGGATCAACCCCCACAACCGGTTGTTCGGTTGAAGGCTTTATGTGATTCAACATCAGAAGCACAAGTCCGATCATTGCAATCGTGACCGCTTCTACAACAACTTTCTTAACCAACTCCATCTATGACAACCTCCCCTTTTTCGCAGTATATCATTTCAACTCTTTTCTGTCCTGTAAATTGGCCGATAAGAATGCAAGCAGCAGACAATCATGTTATAATGGACAAAAGTACTTGACAGGGAGATAACCATGAAAAAAAAGATAGCGATCATAGTAACCTTCATGTTGTTACTATCAGCCGTAAGTTATGCGACACCACCTGAAATCACCGCTGCTTCAGCGATACTGATCAACGCCGAAACCCAAGAGGTGCTGTTCGAGCTAAACGCCACTACACCTTTGCCGCCAGCCAGCACCACCAAGGTGATGACCGCACTTCTCATCCTTGAGAACCATTCATTGGATGAAATCGTAGATGTAGGACCTAACTTCGTCGATCCCGGCGAGAAAAAGATAGCCATCAACCATAACGAAATCTTTACCGTAGAAGAACTTCTTTACGCGGTTATCGTCGAATCCGCCAACGATGCCTCCGCAGCACTCGCAGTCTTCCATTCCGGTTCTGTAGAAGCTTTCGCAGAGGCGATGAACGAACGTGCGAAGGAGCTTGGCGCAGTGGATTCCAACTTCGTGAATCCACATGGTCTTGACGAACCCGGTCACCTTTCCACGGCAAAGGATTTGGCAATCATCTCTGCGGAGGCGATGAAGAACGCGACATTCAGATTACTGGTCTCCACACAGAGATATACCATTAATCCAACCAATATGCAGCCTAAAGCGAGAGACTATCTCTTTACGAGCAATTTTTTCATTCGAGACACCAATAAGACGATGATTTACAGGGGCCAGAAAGTAAAGATCTACGATGAACGTATCGACGGGATCAAGACTGGATATACGACAAAAGCCGGCAACTGCTTGATCTCGACTCTATCAAGCGGTGGAAACCGCTACATCAGCGTCGTTCTCGGAGCAGGCGCGGACAATCTCGTTTACGTGGATTCCAGAGGTCTGCTCGATTATGCCTCTGAAGACTTCAAGCGGCTCAGAGTAGTTTCCGAGGGCGATGTCGTCACGAACATAACCGTTCCCGGTGCCGAGAATACCGGGCTCAATCTGATCAGTCAGGATTCCATCACAAGAACAGTACCCGTCGACTTCGATGAGAGCACCATCGAAGAAAGTTTCGACTTGTATGACCTTCCCGAAGAACCTATAAAGACGGGAATGGAAATGGGTAGCTTATCACTGTCCATCGGCGGCGAAGTCATCGCCACGACAAAACTACTCGCTCAAAACGACATCGAAACAGGCGATCTGATAGGTTCTCTCTCAGAAAAGCTTTCATCCAAGCCTTTTGAATCCCCATATGACTACTTGGTTTTCGCTATCAAATTGCTCATCGCAATCGCAATATGGCGATGGATCATCGTAGGCAGAAGAAGACGCACAAAAAAACGGATCAGAGAAGAGAAGTTAGCTCAGATACGCGAAGAGATCCAAACACAGGATGAATCCAGCAACGTATACAAGCTCAGCGACAAGCGCCGAAATAGAACCTAAAAAAAAGCGCGTATTGAAGTTTTAACTTCAACACGCGCTCAGACTGTAGACAAAGTCCACGAAAGTGGTCTTTGTCTTTTTTTGTACTTCATTCAAATGTAGGGGCGATGCCTTGTGTTCGCCCTCTCTTATAACGATGTGTTCAAAGAGACGCGCATAAGAGGCGATAGCCACCACCGAATCCGTAGCAAGCCCCTGAACAAACACGCTCCCTTTGACAAACATGAGAATCTAGTTCGCTACGTGACCTAACGCCCATGTTCGCCGTCCATGGCGAAGATGGGCTCTCCGGTCGTCCTGACCTACGCACGGCCACTCCGCTCACAAATCTCTGAAGATCTGTCAGACTCGCTATAGTTTGTTCAGTGACTCGCTACTCCTTCTTTTGGTGGAGTAAGAGAAGGTGGCGCGTGTTAGAGAAAAAAAGAGAAAAACTTATGAAGGCAAAAAGGATTTCTAAGATGAATGTCGAATAAAGCTAGTATAGGCAAAAGACATTCGTTAATAGGAGTATTGTGAAAAAAGATGATGAGCAAAAAGAACTTAAATGGCAGAAACCAACTACAAATGGTGACTTTAGATAGTTTAGTTCCGAAAAATCATTTAGTGAGAAAGATAGATGCCGCAATCGATTTCGATTTTATCTACGCGTTAGTGGAGGAACTGTACTCTGTATTTGGAGCACCAAGCATTGACCCGGTCGTCCTCATAAAAATCTGTATGATTCAGTACCTCTTTGGTATCCGCTCCATGAGAAAAACAATCGAAGAAATTCAAACGAACATCGCCTACAGATGGTTCTTAGGTTATGGAATGGATGAGGAAATCCCGCACTTCTCCACCTTTGGAAAGAACTACGCTAGACGCTTTGAAGGCACAAAGGTGTTTGAGCAAATCTTTAATAAAATCCTGATGTTAGCTGTGCAGGAAGGGTTCGTTGACTCAAAAACAGTATTCATAGATGGCACTCATGTCAAAGCCGATGCGAACAAAAATAAACGGATTAAAGTAGTGGTAAAAGGTCAAACTCGTTCCTATAAAGCAGAATTAGAAGCTGAAATCAACGTAGAGCGAGAAAAGCACGGACAGAAGCCTCTAAAAAAAAAGACGAACAGACCATAGAAAAAACAAAAGCACAGAGTACGACGGATCCTGAATCAGGTCTGTTTTACAAAACGGAACGCGAGCGCATGTTTTGCTACTCTTTTAATACTGCGTGTGATAAAAATGGATTTGTCTTAGGTAACCATGTAAGTGCAGGGAATGTACATGATAGTCAGAACTTTGAACCGATATTCAGGCAAGTGATGTCAAGGTTTTCTGAGGTTAAGAACATGAGTGCAGATGCAGGATACCTAACGCCGTATATAGCAAAGCTTATGATGGACAGTGGAATACGCCCTGTACTTCCCTACAAAAGACCGATGACCAAGAAAGATTTCTTCAAAAAATATGAGTATGTTTATGATGAGTACCTAGATCTTTATATTTGTCCTAAGGGACAAGACTTAAAGTACAACAGAACAGACCGGGATGGCTATAAACTCTATAAATCCAATGCCTTTATTTGTGGTTCATGTGAAATGAGACATCAGTGCACAGCGAGTGGTAATCACCAAAAGGTAATCTCAAGGCATGTCTGGTCTGAGTACTTAGAAGAAGCTAATCATCTGAGACATACTGATAAAAATAAACGGATCTATAAACTAAGGTCTCAGACGATAGAACGGGTTTTTGCCGATGCGAAAGAAAAGCATGGTATGAGATACACCAAGTACCGAGGAATCTCGAAGGTGAAAGATCATGCCATGCTCTTTTTTGCATGCATGAACATGAAAAAAATGGCATCATGGAAGTGGAAAAATGTCGCATAAGAGCGTCATTTAGCGTTTTTTAAGCATGGAATGCGTTATTAATGAAAAAAACACCAGTTATCTGTGAGGATAAATGGTGTTTGTCTTCAGTCTGAGCGCGTATTGAAGTTTTAACTTCAACACGCGCTTTACTTATTTTTTGTAAGCGATCATTTCAATTTCGACCAAGACGCCCAGTGGCAACTTACCGACCTCAAATGCCGCTCTCGCAGGTTTATGATCTACAAAGAAGCTTGCATATACTTCATTCATCGCGGCAAAGTCGTCCATGCTGTCCAACAGGCATGTCGTTTTCGCTACGTCGTTGAATGTCAGCCCCGCCTCTTCAAGAATCGCCTTCGCGTTTAAAAGACATCTTTCAGTCTCCGCTTTAATGCCGCCTTCCACTCGCTTGCCAGTCGCAGGGTCTAAAGGAATCTGACCGGATACGAAGACCATGTTGCCTGCCTGGATCGCTTGTGAATATGGACCGACCGCTGCCGGTGCTCCAGTTGTGTGAATTACTTTTAAAGACATGTGTTTCCCCTCTTTTCTGGTTATTTCTCCACTCGGATTTCATCAAGGTAATTATAAATGGTATACCTTGATACGCATAATACCATCGCCACATAATCAATCGCGCCTTTGATGAGGAAGGCTCCCTGATCGTTCAGATTTTTTACAATCTGCACTTTTTCTTCCTTGCTCATGTATGCGATCGGTTTCCCAGCATTTTCAACAGTTTTAAGGACGATTTCATTGAGTACGTCGTTCACTCTATTTGTACCGATTTCTTCTGTCTGCTTTGAATCCGTTTCAATTTTCATGATCTCGTCAAGTACTTTTCTCGCCGCATAAAATTCTGTCAGGTCCATATTGATACAGTAGCAGCCGATTGTTTTTCCATCATCGTCTTTGATGAAAAAGGTTGAGGACTTCAGCACTTTACCGTCAAAACTCTTACCTGTATAGTTGATGATGTCACTGTCCGTATCGCCTTTATTGACAACCTTCAGACTATACTCTGTCATCGGACTACCCACGTTACGTCCTGTAACATGTCCGTTGGAAATTGCGATGATCGAGTTTGACAAGTTGCTGAAGTCGTGTAAAACGACTTCGCAGTTGCTGCCAAAGGTGTTTGCGATACCTTCTACAAACGGGATAAACCGCTGTAGAACGGGGTGTATAGAATGACTCACAGGCTTTCCCCCTTGCTATTTAACAACGATGTTGACAATTTTTCCAGGTATTACGATCACTTTAACAATCTTTTTGTCTTGAGTGGACTGAATGATTTTCTCATCTGAAAGAGCGATTTTCTCGGCTTCTTCTCTAGACACATCACTCGCCATATTGATTACAGTTCTCAGCTTTCCGTTGATCTGCACCGCAATCTCAACCACCGACTCTTCAAGTGCGGCTTCATCGTAGACAGGCCAAGCAGTCTCGTGAATCACCTTTTCATAGCCGACTTGCTCCCAGATCTCTTCAGTGATATGAGGGGCGACCGGATTTAAAATATGAAGGAAGGACTTAAGCTCCGCCTTATTGATTTTTCCTACTTTTGTCACGTCATTGAGGAAGGCCATCATCGCCGCAATCGCAGTATTGAACTTCATTCGTTCAAAATCTTCGCTGACTTTCTTTATCGTCTTATGAAGCGGCGTATTCAGTTCTTTTGAATACTCAGTACCGTCGACAAGTATTTCCTGTAGTTTCCATACCCTGTCTAGGAATCTTCTGCAACCCTTGACACCGTTCATGGACCAAGATACTGATTTTTCAAAGTCGCCGATGAACATCTCATAGGTTCTTAGCGTATCCGCACCGAACTCTTCGATAATCTCATCAGGGTTGATGACATTTCCACGTGATTTGGACATCTTCTCATTGTTCTCACCCATGATCATGCCGTGTGAAGTACGTTTTGTATACGGTTCGACCGTCGGTACAGCGCCGCAATCATAAAGGAACTTATGCCAGAATCTAGAATAGAGAAGGTGAAGCGTCGTGTGCTCCATACCCCCGTTATACCAGTCTACAGGCAACCAGTACTCAAGCGCCTCTTTACTTGCGAAGGCTTCAGTGTTTGTAGGGTCCGTGTATCTTAAGAAGTACCATGAGGAACCGGCCCACTGAGGCATCGTATCCGTTTCACGCTTCGCAGGTTTATTGCAGTTTGGACAAGTCGTGTTTACCCAATCCGTAATTGCGGCTAGCGGCGATTCTCCATTGTCTGTCGGTTCATAACTTTCAACCTCAGGAAGCATGACAGGAAGCTGTTCGAAAGGAACAGGAACCATTCCACACTCCTCACAGTGGACAACAGGTATTGGCTCGCCCCAATAGCGTTGTCTTGAGAATACCCAGTCCCTAAGCTTATAGTTGATCTTAGCCACACCGAGATCTTTTTCCTCAAGATAAGCGATGATTTTCTTTTTAGCCTCATCGACACTTAAACCGTTGATGATATCGGAGTTGATCAGCTCGCCGTTTCCTGTATAGGCTTCTTTTTCAATCTCTCCGCCAGAAATGACTTCTATGATCTCCATGCCGAACTTTGTCGCGAACTCATAGTCACGGGTATCGTGGGCGGGAACGGCCATAATCGCTCCAGTTCCATAACCCATCATCACATAATCGGATATCCAGATCGGAATTCTTTTACCGCTTACAGGATTGATCGCTTCAAGACCGTCCAGTCTGACACCTGTTTTCTCTTTCACAAGCTCTGTACGCTCGAAATCCGACTTCTTGCTGGCCATTTCCTGATAAGCATGGACTTCGTCGATATTCCTGATGCGGTCGTGGTACTTTTGAACATATGGATGCTCTGGAGCGATTACCATATATGTGGCACCGTAGATCGTATCGGGACGAGTTGTGAACACTTCAAGGGTATCGTCCACATCTGCGATATGGAAGTGGAGCTCAGCGCCTTCTGAACGTCCGATCCAGTTTTTCTGCTGGATTTTCGCACGGCTGATATAGTCTACAAGGTCTAGATCCTTGATCAGCTTTTCAGCATAGGCTGTGATCTTAAGCATCCACTGTTCTTTTTCACGCTTGACAACTTCTCCGCCACAACGTTCACAGCCGCCACTTACAACTTCTTCATTGGCAAGACCTATTTTGCACGTAGGACACCAGTTGATCGCCAGGGAATCCTTATAGGCAAGGCCTTTCTCAAGGAACTTAAGGAAGATCACCTGAGTCCATTTATAATAGGCGGGATCCGTCGTATCGATCTCACGCGACCAGTCGAATGAAAAGCCGACCGACTTGAGCTGCTTCTTGAAGTTTGAAATATTCTCATCCGTAGCAACACGTGGATGTATCTTGTTCTTTATCGCGTAGTTTTCCGTCGGAAGACCGAAAGCATCCCATCCCATGGGGTAAAGTACGTTGTAGCCTTCGAACCTGCGTTTTCTCGCAACCACATCAAGTGCGGTATAGGGTCTCGGGTGGCCTACGTGTAGGCCTTTTCCTGAAGGATAAGGGAACTCAACCAGTAGGTAAAGTTTTTCTTTTTCGCTGCTGCTGTCTTCCGCCTTGAACACCTGCGTGTCATCCCAACGTTTTTGCCATTTCGGTTCTATGGCTCTGTGATCATAATGACTCATAAAACTCCTCCTTAAAATCAACCGCTTGGTTATTAATCAAAAAATAAAAAAAGCACCATTTGATAACGGTGTTCTTAAACACCATAGGGACGAGCATATGCCCGCGGTACCACCCTAGTTGACTTACGTCCTCTTCATTGGTTTTGTAACGGTAACCAACCCTATGCAAGGCAAGTTCACTCTTTGCGTCTATTGGTTCACAGCGACCACCAATTCTCTCTAAGAACGCTTTTACGAGCTACTACTCCTTATACACTAATTCACTTATGCTTAAGTTTATCACAAATGTCCTACATGTCAATAGACAGAATCACTAGTCGGCCAGGCCCATGCAATGGGCGATCAACAGCCGACTAACCAACCGTTTATCCTTACAGAAATTAATTCACCTTGGCGAATTGCGGTTCGATGCGCTCTGCATCCTGCCAGATTCTTTCAATGCTGTAGTACTCTCTTTTTTCTTCGTTGAAGATATGCACGATGATATCGATGTAGTCAAGAACCACCCATTCGCCAGCTCTATGGCCTTCTTTATGGTGTATCTCGATTCCTTTTTTCTCTAACATGTCTTCCACATGGTGAGCGATAGCCGCCGTGTTCCTATCATTCAAACCCGTCGCAATGACAAAGAAATCAGTCAATGACGATTTCCCTCTAAGGTCTAAGATAATAATGTCCTCACCTTTTTTATCATCGATAAATTCAGCGATCTCCAGTGCCAGTTCCTTATATGTTTCCATCAAATGTACCTCCGTTTTCAAGCCATTCATTCCTCACTTCAAGGGCATTCGGATGAATGACGCCACGATGTTTAAGTAAGAATAGAATAGTTTGCTCTGTTGCAAAAACAACCGCTTTCGACAAGTTCTGTTTTGCAAGTTTCCGTGCTTCCACCACACCTTCAAAATCGCGACCTTCTTCCACATAGTCAGCGATGAAAATGATTTTTTCAAGAAGCGACATACCGCGTCTGCCATAGGTATGGTACCTTACGGCATTGAGCACATCCTCATCCTCCACACCAAAAGTCTCCCTTGCGATAATCGCTCCGAGTTCGCCATGAGCCAGATGAATTTCCCTGCTTAGGTAGGGATCGCCGATTCCGTGGGCCTTTAGCATGTCGAGTGCTTCTTTTTTATTCATGGGTTTTGCTATATCGTGAAGCAGCGCCGCAAGCTTCGCCTGATGATAATCGACTCCATACTGTTCGGCCAGTAAAATAGCCATCTCAGTCACTCGTCTAGTATGTTCGACTCTGCTTGGTTTCATGCCGGCGATGTTATAGGTCTCAATTCGCTGATAAAGGTCCTTCATATAGATGTCGCTCCTTTATGATCTGTTCCACCGAATAAGGGACCAAGTACTTGATGGACCGGCCTTCTCGAATTCTGCTTCTGATATCCGATGAAGAAATTTCTAGATTGAGCAGTGACATGATATGGATCTTAGCTCCATACAAGTCGCCGAGCCTGTCCACCTGTCGATTTAAAGCCGTGACCTCCACACTTGGTCGGGTCGCAGCTACAAACTCCACATTTTCGAGCAGTACCGTAAAGTCTTTCCAAGTTTCTATCGTGACAATCGCATCCGCACCAGTGATAAAATAAAACTCATCGGTCTTCCACGTCTCTCTAAAGGCGCTTATCGTATCAATCGTATAGCTGATACCTTCCCTGTCGATTTCAATAGAAGAGACTTCGAATGCAGGATTGGACTCTGTCGCCTTGCAGACCATTTCGAGTCTGGTGACAGCAGGTGTTACATATCGATTCAATTTGTGCGGTCCTATTTTTGAAGGCACAAATACTATTCGATCCAATTTATAGGTATGCATCACTTCTTCAGCGAGAAATAAATGCCCAAAATGAATCGGATCGAATGTACCACCCATGATCCCTGTCTTCATAACAGCCTACTTCGTTTTCTTAATTTTAGGAAGTTCAATCACTGGTTTGTCATTATTGCGCTTATAGATCACAAACTTACGGCCCACCGCTTGAACGAATTCGCTTTGAGTTCTTCCAGCTACCGTATTGGCCGCTTCTTTGATATCGATATCACAAGATTCAAGTACGCTGATCTTGATCAACTCACGCTTCTCAATCGTTTCTGCCACCTGCTTGATGAACGTCGGTGTGATACCTTCTTTTCCAAGCTGTAATACCGGCTTCAATGGATTAGCCAGACCTTTTAAATAACTTCTTTGTTTACCTGATAACATATTTCACCTCATCAATCATAAAACTCGAATTCAAAATCGAGTATTCTTACAGTTTGTCCTTCTTCAATGCCCATTTCTCTTAACTTCTTGAAGATACCACGTTTTTTCAAGTAGCCTTCAAATCGTCTTAAGCTTGACATGTCGTCAAAATTGGTCGAGTACATCAGACGTTCGATCCCTTGACCCTCAAGCACGTACACATCACTTTCCACCCTGATGGCGATTTCAAACGGATTCGCTCTTTCATCGAGATCTTCGACATCGACTACTTCAACAAGTTCTTCCACAGGAATCTCATCCAATTTTTCAGTAACGTATTTCATGACTTCATCAAGACCTTGCTGCGTAGCGGCTGAAACGATAAAGAGTTTCAATTCCTTTTCAGTGATATGCGCTTTGAAAGCCTCAAGCCTTTCATGGTCATAGACCATATCAAGCTTATTGCCGACAACAACCATCGGTCTTGATGCCAATCTACTGTTGTATAAAGCCAGTTCCTGATTGATCTGTTCAAAATCCTCGATAGGATCTCTTCCCTCAACACCTGAAATATCAACGACATGCACAAGCAGTCTTGTTCTTTCAACATGGCGCAAGAAGTCATGACCTAAACCGACACCTTCTGAAGCACCCTCTATCAGGCCAGGAATATCAGCCATGACAAAGGATTTGCCACGAATGGTCTCAACAACGCCTAGGTTAGGCTTGATCGTTGTAAAATGGTAATTTCCGATTTTGGGTCTCGCTTTAGTGACAACCGACAGAATTGTCGATTTTCCGACATTCGGGTAACCGATCAGTCCTACATCGGCAATCATCTTAAGCTCTAACTCGACTTCGCGCTCCTCGCCTTTGAAACCGGCTTCTGCGAATGTCGGACCTTGTCTGATAGACGACTTGAACTCCGTGTTTCCACGGCCTCCATTACCACCTCTTGCGATGATTTTTGAATCGTCTTCGTCTGTCAAATCACCTAAAATGAGTTTTGTTTCAGAATCTCTGATTATGGTCCCCGCAGGCACCAGGATGACAAGGTCACCCCCGTCTCTTCCGCTGCAGTTCTTTTTGCCGCCATTGTCTCCATTAGCAGCGTTGTATTTCGTTTTATACCTAAAATCCATCAAGGTACGCATACTTGGGTCGACTTTGAAGATAACGTGGCCGCCATGGCCGCCGTTACCGCCGTCCGGTCCACCGGCAGGTACGTATTTCTCTCTTCTAAAAGACACGACTCCGTTACCGCCGTTACCGGCTTTTACGGTTATCTTAGCACTATCTACAAACATACTACACCAACTTTCTACGGTTAATTCTTTGGTTGCACCCAACCTTTACACGGGTTAAAAACTGGGGGCAACCAACGAGCTTGACCCCATCAATAAAAATAAAAGTCCATCCCAAGATTTTCGACAGAAAATCCTAGTGATGGACTTTTAGTAATTATAAGCGTCTGGATTAGTTCTCAGCGTATACAGATACTTGTTTCTTGTCTCTGCCTTTACGCTCAAATTTAACAACGCCATCGATTTTAGCGAACAAAGTGTCGTCGCCACCGATACCTACGTTGTTACCAGGGTGAATTTTAGTCCCTCTTTGACGAACTAAAATGCTGCCACCACTTACGAATTGTCCATCAGCACGCTTTACGCCTAAACGTTTAGCAGCACTGTCACGACCATTTCTAGAAGAACCTACACCTTTTTTAGAGGCGAAAAATTGTAAATTGAATTTCATCATCCCGTTACACCTCCCTCGTTTTAACAGTAACATGCGCGGGATACATATCAGCAATGCCCGATAAGCCTATTTTCATTTGGCCTATGAGCAGATCAGTTTGCTTTAATTGCTCTAGAGACAAATCAGTCGGTAGTTCGCATTTAAGGAACCCTTCCTCTTCATCTTCATACAACACCACTTCGACTCCTGCGAGTTCGTAAAGAGCGTTGACGCAAGTCTGCGACAAGATCGATACGGCCGCACAAACTATGTCGTATCCCAACTCATCGAAATAAGCGTGACCGTCAAGTTCAAAGCCTGTATAGTGTGTTTCCCTTTTATACAAGTAAATATTCGTCATATCAATTATAATGAAATGTTTTCGATTTTAACTTGTGTGTATGGTTGACGATGACCGCGTTTAACTCTTACATCTTTTTTCGCTTTATATCTCATCATCAATACTTTTTTAGCTTTGCCATTCTTTACTACTGAAGCAGCAACGTTTGCGCCAGCTACGTATGGAGCGCCGACAGATAATCCGTTGTCGTTAGAAACAACAAGAACTTTGTCGAAGTTTACTGTTTCGCCAGCTTCTACAGCCAGTTTTTCGATGAAAACCACATCGCCTTCTTGAACACGATATTGTTTACCACCAGTCTCGATAATTGCGTACATTTGAGCACCTCCTCAAAAAATTCTCGCCAAAATTCCAGGTACATTGTCATCAATGTTTCAAACCCGTTTTGCGCGGCTTACAGATAAGTATACTATCATATAAATTTAATTAAGTCAATTGATTTATCCGATTTTTCCACAATATCCACATGTTCATAACTTAACAGCCTAAAACCATTGCTTTTACCGTTATTTTTTAAGATATTAAGAAAAATTCTTTTTCCATCCAGATAGGTTCTGATACGTTCTGAATGGGTGAGCATCGCTTCATAGACTTCAGGGGTCACAGAGCAATCGGCGACGATCGCATCGTCCAGCACTTCAATCTGAAGCAGCTGCCTAAGCATCAGGTCGATCACCATTTCAGGCCCTAGTTCGATCCTTCCGCCGATCCGGTTATCCGTGCCAATCAGCTCGAGCACACTCGGCGTATCTCTTCTTCTACTCATCTCAAGGATTCCAAGAGCGGTGAAGCCTTTGATATCGACCTCCAGGCCGTTTGCTCGTCGTTTCAGCTCTTTTATGAGCATACGTTGACCCATTACATTCATGTCGATAAAGTCTATTAGAATCATACCTGAGATGTTTCTAAGAGAAAGAACCTTTATCAGGGAATCAAGTACCGATAAGTTGACCTCATAATTGAACCGCTCAGCGCTTTCGTACTCTCCGCTAAACCGTTTGGAGTTCACATCGACCACCGTAAACGCCTCAAGCTCATCCACCACAAGTTCGCACCCGTTCTTAAGCGGGAACCTATGTTCCAACAAGTCGTTCAAGGCAGTATCGAATGCGTCATCGCCCATATGCGTCTCATCCAATCGGTCAAGACACTCTTGCCTGATTGTTTCAAAGGCGCTTGGTTTTCGAACCAGCAATCTCTCCTCGACGATACGGTGGTGATAGGCCACCAACTTATCCATCTGATCCTCAAGACTTTTCATCTGATCTAGCAGTGATTCAAGCGACTGGCCGTAAGCTCCGGTTCTGACAAGGAATCCGTAGTTGCATTCACTGCAAGATGTGATAGCCGATTGCAGGTTGTCACACCAGAGTGCGTCCCTGATCTTATTTGAGAACTTCACATCCCGGGTATCGGTCAATAAGACCAGATGCTCAGAACTTAGAGAGGGAGCAGCGGTGACTTTAGCGCCTTTTGAGGCCCGCGCATCCTTGTAGACCTGTACCAGTATCTCTTGCCCCGGCTTGAACGAATCCTTTTTATAAAGAACGGAACGCAGGTCCTTACCTTGTAAAAGGGCATTTTGAGCCCTTCCTATATCTATAAAATAGGCATCCTTGTGGTTCATCTTCTTCTCGATACGACCAAGATAGATGTTCCCGATCTCGCTTGTCGCTTCCACCTTCTCTAAAAGAAACGTTGAAAGTCCGTCCGAATCGAGCTTTGCTATATAATTGTAGAAACACCCTCTATGATCGATCATAAGTTCATCTTCGCTCCGCTTTTAAGTCAACTGAACCAGTGGCACATAGCCTTTTTCAGTCTCGCAAAAGAGACCCGTTCTAGTGATATCCACATCGTCCACCGAAAAACCTTCGATATCCTTTAAGAGTATCTCGACGATGTGCTGAGGTTTCGCAGCCCCACTAGGAGTGGAATGAACCGATACCTGATAGGTTTCAGTGACCTCATCGTCCTTCACCTTCACAACATCGGCGATGAAAGGTTTCAGATCCTTGTCACCCCAATGTCCTTTTTTGTTCTTCTTTCTGAGCAGTATCGATTCCGCCTGATTGAAACGTTCATCAAGCGCATAGCTGTCGATACCCTCCACCTTTTGCAGAACCACCCTGTAGGTCATCAGGGCGAGACCGCTCATGAGCGACCTGCTCTCGTCGATGATTCTGTAATCCTTGAGTCTCATGCCATCAGGTGCTGTCGTGTTGAATCTTAGGATCATATCGTCCACATCGATCATCGATGAAAGCTCCACCTCCATCACTTCATATTCGCTAGAGACCCCCACAGATAGCGGACCTCCGAACGTAAGCTTCGGATGTGGATTAAATCCCTCTGAATATTTTAGAGGTACTCCAAGCCTTCTGAACGATCGGTAGAAGAACCTCATCAAATCCAAATGGCCTAAAAATTTCATGTATTCTGTTTTTGTATAAACCAGTCTAATAATCATCCGCAAATACCGCCAATCTCACCTGAATTGATACCACACCCTACACAGTTTCTTCTGCAATCCACTGTAGTTTTCGCAAGCTTAGCCTGTGTGTATTCTCTGGACAGGAACTCTTTTGTCACACCCACATCAATATGGTCCCATGGCAAGACTTCAGTAAGTTCTCTTTCCCTATTCGCATAAAACGCCACGTCGATGCCTAGGTCCTCAAACACTTCCATCCAGGTGTAGTACTTGAAGAACTCTTCCCAGCCGTCGTAATGGCAGCCGCGCTCCTCAGCTTCGAGAATAGCTGCGCCAAGACGTCTATCACCACGAGCGAACACCGCTTCGACGATGCTTGTCTTCATATCGTGATAGTTGTATTTGATCGGCGTGCCTTTAAAAGCCTCACGTAGATAGTTTTGCTTTTCCTGAATCGACTCTCTTCCTTCCTGGCCATACCACTGAAACGGCGTAAATGGCTTTGGAACGAATGTTGAAGACGAAATCGTCATGGTAAGAGGCTTTCTTTTGAGCCCCTTGGTGACTTCCTTATAGCTTCTGACAAGTCGTTTTCCGATCTGTTCGATACCCTCCACATCTTCCATCTGTTCAGTAGGAAGACCAAGCATGAAGTAAAGCTTAACCCTGCTCCAGCCCGATTCAAACACTTTGGTCACCGTGTTGTCGATATCCTCATCGGTAACTCCTTTGTTGATGACATCCCTTAGACGCTGACTGCCGGCTTCGGGTGCGAAAGTAAGGCCTGTTTTTCTCACCTTTTGAATTTCCTTAAGCACATCGACAGACAAGGAATCCAGTCTTAGTGAAGGAAGTGAAATGCCGATCTTGTCCTTTTCATATTTTTCAATCAGTTTGAAGATCATATTCTTCACATCGCTGTGATCGAGCGTCGAAAGACTTGTTAGGGCGATTTCCTCATACCCTGTGTTCTCGATGATCTTTTCAGCGATTTCGATGACCCTCTGAGTATCCTTCTCACGAACCGGTCTGTAGATCATTCCAGCCTGGCAGAATCTGCACCCTGCTGTACAACCTCTGAAAATCTCGACAACCGCCCTATCGTGGACCGTATCTCCATAAGGAACAACGATTTTTTCAGGATAGTAGGCCAAGTTCATGTCGTGGATGATCTGTTTCACCACTTTTTTCGGCACTCGTGCGTCATTAGGAGTAAAGGCATCGATCGTTCCATCTTCCTTATAACTCACATCATAAAGCTCAGGCACGTACACACCAGGAATCTGAGCCGCTTCAATCAAAAACTCACGCCTGTCCATGGCTTTGTAATTGGCTTCATGATGCTTCAGGTAGTCCACCAGCATGGTTTCACCTTCACCCAATAGGAAGAGGTCGATGATATCTGCAAGGGGCTCCGGATTGTAGGCGCAGGGTCCGCCCGCTATGATGATCGGATCATCACTGGTACGGTTCGCCTTCACAGGCGAAATATGCCCTAACTTGAGCATGCGTACAATATTGGTATAACTAAGTTCATATTGAAGCGTGAAACCGATGACATCAAAGTCCCGCATCGGTGATTTTGTCTCGATACTGAACAGCGGCACATTTTCAGCGACCAGTTCCTTTTCCATGTCTATCCACGGCGCATAGAGACGTTCACAGTACATCGTTTCTTCTTCGTTCACCGCTCCATATAAGATATGGGAGCCTAAATGGGACATGCCCACCTCGTATACATCAGGAAATCCGTGCAGATATCTAAGTTTAATCTTATCCAACTCTTTATACACGGCATTCACTTCATGACCGATGTAGCGGGTAGGTTTTTCTACACGTTTTAACAAGCGATCTAAATTCATGCTCAACCTCAACTTTCTAATGCCTAAGGCATATCATAAGACTTGCGTTTTCTACGCATATATACATTCATGACCAGTCCGATCGCAATCATATTGACAATCATCGAACTTCCGCCATAACTCAAAAACGGCAGAGTGACACCCGTCACTGGCATGATACCCATTGTCATTCCGATGTTCTCAAATATTTGAAACGCAAACATGAAAAGAACACCCACGACAATGTTGTTGCCTAAATGATCCTTCGCTTTAAACGCGATACGGATCAGACGGCTTAAAAATAAAAAATACAGACCAATCACAGCGATCCCGCCAATGAAGCCGAGTTCCTCGACCAGTACTGCAAAAATGAAATCCGTTTCTTGAACAGGCAAGAAATTATTTGCGCTAAACCCGCCCTGAAAAAGTCCGTTGCCCTTTAGCTTACCCGAACCGATGGTAATCTTGCTCATCAGCACATGATAGTTTCCCGGTAGGGACGCATCATTCGGATTTAAAAACGCATCGATCCTCTGCTTTTGATGCGGCTCCAAAAACGTGTAGACTAGGGGGAGCGAAAGCACAGCAGACAAGGCAGATAGAAGAATGATCTTGATGTTAAGTCCCGACACAAAAATCATCCCAAGAAAAATAAAAACGAAAACGAGCATCGATCCCAAATCCGGCTGTTTGAAAATGAGCAGCAATAGCGGCAGGACAAACAGGATGGGGATAAAGATATCGAACAGGTTTTCCAGTCTTCCTTCACGTTTTTCAAGCAGCTTGGCAAAGGATACGATAAAACCGATTTTCGCAATTTCAGAAGTCTGAAAATCCATCAATCCAAGATCGATCCAGCTCCTCGCCCCCGCCTGCTCCACACCTAGTCCAGGAACATACACGAGCAAAAGAGCAATGATTGAAAGTGCGTATACAAAGAGGTACAGATCTCCCATCAGCTGATAGTCGATAAGCATCACGATCACCATGGCGATCACGCCTAAGCCGAAACTAATCAGCTGAAACTTCACTTCGCGAGTGATCCCAAGCGTGTCGGCATCCGTCGCGCTAGCAATCATCACAACACCGATGGTGATAAGCAGCAATATGACGATGAGTAAATTAAAATCCAAATACTTTCCTATTTTAAACATCTTCCCACTTCTTTTCGTATAAAACCCCCCTAACACTTCGTCAGGGGGGATTATTGGTCAATTATCGACGTTTCATGTTTTTAATTGGAATATTAGCGATCAGCGCAGGCTTGCCAGTCTGATCATCCATCGTCTTCGTGATCTTAATGTCCAGATGTTCTTCATCCACATCCATGTAAGAAAGTAAGACTTTCATGATATCTTCTTTTACCATTTCAAGAAATTCCGGCGAGCAGTTGCTTCGATCATGTACAAGAACTAGCTTCAGTCTATCTCTAGCAACTTCGCGACTTTCCTTTTCTGTTCCTTTAAAAAACTTAAAAAAATCAAACAAATCGAACCCTCCTCACTACGCCATATTTAAAAACTTTTTAATCTTACCCATAATGCTTGAGCCAGCCTCAAGATCAAGGTAAGCTACTTCTTCCCCCATAATACGTTTTGTGATATTACGGTATGCAGAACCCGCTCTTGAACCGTCCAATAGGACTGCAGGCTCGCCTCGGTTTGTTGTGATGACAATGTCCTCGTCATCAGGAACCACACCGATAAGACCGATAGCCAAGATATCTTTCATATCTTCGATATTCATCATGTCACCACGTTTTACCATGTCCATACGGATTCTATTGACAATCAGTTTCGGATCATAAAGTTCTGCGGCTTCTAAAAGACCGATGATTCTGTCGGCGTCACGAACCGCTGAGATTTCAGGAGTTGTGACGACAATCGCTCTGTCTGCGCCCGCTATGGCATTTTTAAATCCTTGCTCGATTCCAGCAGGACAGTCGATGATAACGTAATCGAAATCTTGCTTAAGTTCGTCACAAAGGTCTTTCATCTGCTGTTGATTCACTGCCGATTTGTCCTTGGTCTGCGCTGCAGGGATCAGGAACAGGTTTTCATGACGCTTGTCTTTAATAAGCGCTTGACGCGTTTTACAAA
Organism: Fusibacter sp. A1; assembly: GCF_004125825.1. Lineage (NCBI taxonomy): Bacteria > Bacillati > Bacillota > Clostridia > Eubacteriales > Fusibacteraceae > Fusibacter > Fusibacter sp. A1. The sequence continues at coordinate 51,208 of NZ_QQWI01000009.1, forward strand.
CACCGTGTACCACATCGACCAAGTCGAAAACGATTCTGTTTTCAAGACCCATGACGACATCCAGATTTCGAAGACCGATATCCGCATCGATGACAACTACTTTTTTTCCTTCTCTCGCAAGTCCTGTTCCAATGTTGGCAGTTGTAGTCGTTTTACCTACACCGCCTTTACCAGACGTGATTACAATGACTTCACCCATTCTTAACTTTCCTCCAAACATATCCTATCGATAAGGTTCTATGATAATTCTATTCTCTTTTACGACTGCTATTTCCGGGTACTCTGGTCCTTCGTGCCCTTCATCCGGCGGTCGTGTAATCCATTTTCCAATGCGAATCTGTGTAGGCTGCAATTTAAGTGCAACTACAATCCTCTCATCGTCACCATCGCGTCCGGCTTGTGCAAACCCTCTTAAGGCTCCCATCACCACGATGTTTCCCGCAGCAGACAGTTCAGCACCAGGATTGACATCTCCGAGTACGATGATATGTCCGTCAGAATCAAGTCTTCTTCCAGATCTTAAGGTTCCCCTATGAAACAGGGTCTTATCACCAAGTTTGACATCCCCCATGCTTACAGTCAGCATTTGATCCGGCGTTTCTTCTGCCGCATCCACCGTATCCTCTAACACAGTTTCCGATTCTGCAACAGGTAGTTCTTCTGATGTTTCTTCTAGTTCACCATCGTCGAACTCAAACTTGATAGGGGCGTCCTCTTTCGGATCCTCCTTGCTAATCGGTTCCAAAGTCAGCACTTTCATTCCACCAAGCCGCTGAATGATTTCGGTTAGCTCGGCTTCCTGCGCTGACGTCAACTCAGGTCCGACAAGACCGATGATATGCGCTCCATTAAAAAAGTTTTTCGCCTTCAACAGTTTTTTTTCCACTTGTTCCATCAGCTCTATAAAATTAAGTTCAGGCGAATAATGCAAAACGATGCCGTTTTTAGTCCCCTTAAAATCGACTTTCTTTTTTAACCGCATACTTCCCCCCTTGATTAATTCTTCTAACTACATCTAAAGAACAGTATAACATATATCAAACTATTTTATTACTGTCTTAGTCAATTTATTGCTTATCCACTTTCGTAGGTGGCACCTTGAAGTAAGTGCCGTAGATGTCCTTGACGATAGGTGCGCCGTTTCCACCGCTTCCACCTTGGGGTATCAGCACCGCAATGGCTATTTCAGGGTTATCATAGGGGGCAAACGATACAAACCAGGTGAAGTTGTCGTAATCCGACTTGTACTGATCGATCATTTCATCAGTAAGCCTGTCGCCCGCAAGTGATTTGAGCGCCGCTCTCATCGCATATCCCTTATTCAGATAGCTTGAATACGTCAGTCCCTTCAACTCGTTTTCGGCATCCATACGGATGTTCTCGTCTTCGGTTTCACTGATCACCTTATAAAGATACGCGATTTTGTCCGTTCTTTCCCTTAGTTCCCTTGCGGTCTCTAGTTCAAGGGTTTCCTCGTCGATCGATGGCGCCAGCTTGTTCAAATAGGTCAGAAGATATTTTTCTTCACTTTCTGGGGGCAATTTACCTTCTTTTTCCGCAGTACCCGTCTTAGCTCCTATCTTAAGGGGAAAATCCTTAAAGATCGAATAGACAGATCCGCCAGGTTCTGCAACCTTTCTCATACCCTGTTTGAGATACTCGATGTTGCCCTTGGTATCAATCTCTTCAAAGGGTTCTCTTATCGCCGGCTCTCCATCGACAGTCTTGATCAAGGTCAGGTCATACAAATAACCGTCATTGGCGACCGCCGCGATATACCTGGCCATCTGGACCGGTGTGTATTCGTGTCCACCCTGACCGATCGCCAAGTTGAAGGTGTCTCCTTCAAACCACTTCATCTGATTGAAATAACTATATTTTACGATGTCTGCAAGATTGGCAGCCGTATTGATATCTTTTATCCCCGCACTTGTCTGAAGATAACTGATCAGACCGTTTCTTGAGATTTCAGGGTTATCCTCACCAAGTGCGATGATTCCGTCGATTACCGATTCCAACTTCACCTCGTCCGCAGTGATTTCTACAGGAAAATAATTCCCGCCGATGGCGTTGAGTTTATTTCTCAGCTCCCTAAGGAGACCTTTTTTCTTTTGTTCAGGATCCGGAACACCTTTGACCCTCTCTCCGATTTCAACCCCGGATTTTTCATCTAGGCCAAAATTCCTTGCCGCCTCAATTACCTTTTCGGCGTTCATTTCAAATGGAAGATCGACATCACGGGCATAATCATATCCGTTTGCGACATCAAAAAAGTAATAGTTGCATGAGACCTGGATCGCCGTCATAAGATCCACCAAACCATGTGTGCCACGGCTTTTGTTCCATAACCAGCACCCGAAAGTCCTGCCGTCCAGCGTTTCGATATAGCCTGCATCCCGATACTTCTGATACGGATCAAGACCCGCTTCAAGTGCTGCAAATCCAGTTATCATCTTAAAGGTCGATCCGGGCTGCACAGCTGTAAGGGTGGCGATATTATACATGGGTCTTGGCGCTAGCGGGTTACGCTTGTTCTCAGGTTGTAGACTTAGGAAATCCTCTTGTGTGATACCTGTAGAAAACAAATTGATGTCATAGTCGGGGTAGCTCACCATAGATAAAACCTCTCCCGTTCGTACATCCACGACTACCACAGCCCCTGTGTCCGCATGGTCGTAACCCGATGCGTACTTGTAATCGCCGTAATCCGACTCATATAAGCCACCAGTGCTGATTCCTTCAAGCGCCCGGATCAAATAGTCCCTCACCGCAGCCTGAAGCTCCATATCGATCGTCAACTGGATATCCTTGCCTGCGATCGGATCCGTATTTACAAATCGCTGGTCGATGCTGTCATCGTATTCTTTCACAAATCGACCGTATGCGTTGACTTCAATCCATTTTTCGCCGTTCAGTCCTCTTAACACATCCTCGTATCTGCCTTCAATACCTATTTTCCCTATCAAATCATCATTTTGATAGCCGGTATCCGAATTATACTTCACACTTTCAGAACTCGATATCTTACCCATATACCCGAGTATATGGGACGCTAGATTCGACTGGGGATAGTATCTGACCGGTGAGATCTCAATGCTGACATTCGGAAATCTCATACTTTGCTCCTGAATGAGTACCGCGGTCTCCTTGGAAACATTACTTGCGATCGTGATAGGTTCGTACTTGCGATACCCTTTTTCGCGTATCGCATGCCTCAAGATGATAATGTAAAAAGCTTCCTCGTCCGTAAAGGACTCATCGATACTATAATAATCCTTCAACGCCTTAAAGGCCTCATTCGCAGTCGCACTTTCCTCTATCTCGTAATACTCAAGAAAGGACGTCCTTGTGAAGTCGTAGGTAAATTCCATATCCCTCACTCGAATCGGCAAGTAGATACCCTTTAGGATCAAGGTGTTTTGCGCGCTGTAATTGTCCACATCCGCAGAAATCTGCTCACGGTCCTTATAGGCTTTAAATACCTCTTCGGCGCTCATCGTCAGATCAAACTCGTTTTCACTGAGCCACTGCTCCTTCTTCGCATCTGTCTCGTAGGTGAAGCCGAAATCGGACTGCACGATAGGAAGCCCTATGTGTTCTTCTCCTTGGTTCCTAAGCAGTTTGAAAAGTTCAACGGTCATCTCCTGTTGATCTTGCGAGAACTTCTGGTCATACAGAAATTCAACGCTGTAGGCTGTTTTGTTACCTGCGATCAAGAGACCGTTCCTGTCAAAGATCTCACCACGCTTGGCCACTTGATTTACTTTTTTCAGCCTAGTGTCAAGCGCCTTATTGGAAAGCTCCTCTCCTTGAATGATCGTAAGTTGAGCAAGTCTTATTCCAAGAATGACAAAGACCAGTGAAAACAGAATCCAAATCCACAGTTTTCTGTCTTGTAATTTTTCTATCATAACCGAACTCCTTAACGCATCCTATAACCCATCTGCCATTTGAATGACTGAGTATAGACGACGACGCCGATAGCAAGATTGTAAATCATCTCAGGAAGGGTGATGGTGAATACCCATTTGAGCAAGTTGATGTTCCCAGTGGCAAAATAATGGACCACTAGGAAGAACACATGATAAAACACCGTCGTAGTCATAATGAGTACCACAGGTGTCACGTAATTGTCTTTAAAAATTTTCTCTTCCATTGAACTAATGATGATCGCGATCACTAAATAGATCGACAAATGAACCGCCAACCCCTTTCCGATAAGGATATCGGAAAACAGACCTGCATAAATGGCCGTTCTGATTCCCACAAAACGGCCAAATAACACGATGGCTATGATCAGCCAAATCAACATGAGGTTGGGTAGGACACCACCGATACGCAGCAGCTGCAGCACGGTCGTCTGCAAAACCACGATAGCTAAGGTGATAGCGATCAAGTACCTGTCCTTCATAAATCACCTACTCTGTAAATGTATGTGTTTCAGGGATGATAAATACCCTGTCAATATTCTTAAAGTCCACATTGGGCTTCACTTTAATTTCCTTCAGAAGCGTATCCTTGTCTTCGACGACCTCGGATACGGTTCCGATGATGATTCCCTTAGGATAAATTCCTAAGCCGCTTGTGATGATCTGATCGCCAGGATAGATGACGCCCTTGGGGTCGAACAGATACCCTTCAAGCTCTTCCTCCGAGACACCCGAAACGATGCCGTCAAAGGATCTTTCATCATCCACTATCTGAAAACTGACGGTTCCTTTGATGTCGGTTATCGTAAGAATCTTAGACCAATCCTTACCCACTTCAAAAACCTGACCTATAAGCCCGCTGCCGTTGAAGACCATTGCATTTTCAGTAACACCTTGCTCGAGTCCCGCGTTTACGATAAACATACCGTACCAGTTCCCTTGATCCCTTGCGATGACGTCGCTTGTGATAAAGTTGTTCAGATCGTTCCTGTAGGCGTAGTTAAGAGATTTTCTAAGCGTCTTTAGCTCATTGTATTCCTCTTGGAGCATCGTCTGGCTGATAAGGGCTTGCTGCGTTTTAATCAGCTCCTTTTTCAGAGCTTCGTTTTCATCGGCAAGCTTAAACACATTCCTGATGGGATATGTTTTTTCAGCGATATAATTGTTTGCGGACATCAGTCCATGCTGAAGTGGTCTGACGACGTTTCCAAGTGCGTTCTCTACAGCGCTGATCCGGTCTCTGCCGTTGACAGTGACCCCTATTGTTATCACGAGCAAGACTACCGTAATCAATATGATCCAATTTCTCAGTTGTGGATAATTATTCACGGCCACTACCCCTCATTACAACACGCGTTTTGTTTTTAGGAACACACTCTTTAGAGTATCATAGTTTTCAAGCGCCTTACCGGTACCTTCCGCAACGCAATCGAGTGCGTTTTCTGCGATATGCACAGGCATCATCGTCTCTTCTTGGATGAGTTTGTTCAACCCATGCAGGTAAGCCCCGCCGCCTGTGAGCATGATACCGCTCATCATGATATCCGCTGAAAGTTCAGGCGGTGTCTTTTCAAGAGTCGATTTGATACCCTCTAAAATCGCCGTAACAGGCTCTTTTAAGGCATGCATGATCTCATTCGACTTGATTGTCATCGTCTTAGGTAAACCGGTCACCAGATTTCGGCCGGTGATTTCCATCATTTCTTCCTTGCTCTTCGGATACGCGCTTCCAATTGTCATTTTAACAAGCTCAGCTGTTCGCTCACCGATCATAAGGCTATACTCTTTTTTAATGTAACTGGCAATCGCTTCATCAAGCTCGTCTCCACCGATACGGATTGACTTGCTTGTTACGATTCCCCCAAGGGAGATGACAGCGATTTCAGTAGTACCGCCACCTATATCCACGACCATGCTGCCCGTCGCTTCAGATACAGGAAGACCTGCTCCGATTGCAGCAGCCATAGGTTCCTCGATAAGAAACGCCTCTTTTGCTCCAGCTGCGATAACCGCTTCGATGACCGCGCGTTTTTCAACTTCAGTGACGCCGGAAGGAACTCCTACAACCACTTTAGGTGCGAAAAACATAGATTTTTTCGGATACGCCCTGTGGATGAAGTACTTGAGCATCTTTTGCGTAACGTCAAAGTCGGCGATAACACCATCTCTAAGGGGTCTGATCGCTACGATATTCCCCGGTGTTCTCCCGATCATTTTTTTTGCTTCTTCACCGACTGCCTTGATCTCTTTTGTATATTCATCAATCGCAACTACAGAGGGTTCCCTAACTACGATCCCCTTGCCTTTTACGTTTACCAGCGTATTTGCTGTTCCTAAATCTATTCCCATATACCGTGTGAACATGCTTCCCAATGCCATCTGATGTTCTCCTTTCACATTCTGTCATTCGCCTTTAAGCTATAGTATTCATTGTTTCCCACAATGATGTGGTCTACAACTTTTATGCCGACAATTTTCCCCGCTTCAACCATGCGCTCTGTTAGGAGCACATCTTCCCTACTCGGTTCTACATGACCGCTAGGATGATTATGTGCTAAAACCACAGAAGCCGCAGATTTCTTGATCGCCCAGTTGAATACTTCTCTTGGGTGGACAAGGGTTTGATTGAGGGTACCTACAGAGACAACATGTCTCCCGATGATATTGTTTTTTGTGTTAAGTCCAATCACCAAAAAATGTTCTCTGTCTTCAAATTTAAGTTCTTTGTGTACATAGTTGAACACATCTTCTGGTGATGTGAATTTTAAATCCGATTTAATCTTGGAGCAGTCATAGCGCCTTGCCAGTTCAAAACTGGCCATCAGCTGGCAAGCTTTGCTGTCTCCAATTCCACTGATTTTTTTCAACTCCGAACCATCAGCCATGGCTAAACCCTTGAGACCTCCAAGTGTCTTAAGCAGCTCTGAGGAAAGCGCCAGTGCGGACTTTTCCTTTGTGCCGGTCCTAAGGATGATCGCAAGTAGTTCTGAATTGGTAAGTGACTTGACTCCGTTATTCATAAGGCGTTCGCGCGGCTTATCTTCGCCGTGTAGGTCTTTTATACGTTGGTGCATGATTTGCTCCCTTCACAAATCGCCCACCTTCTTAACCGTCGCTACTTGAAATGTCTATTGAGCGTCTCGTATAACTTGTTTACAGGTAGTCCCATCACCGAATGGAAATCCCCTTCGATATGTTTTATGAACAATGCGCCCTTACCTTGAATTCCGTAAGCGCCCGCCTTATCCATCGGCTCTCCTGATTCAATGTAGCCATCGATCTCAGCATCGCTCAAAACTTTCATCCGCACAGTCGTTTCACTGTAATCCACGATTTTCCTGTTTGTTCCGGCCTGATACACACAAAATCCTGTGAGCACGCGATGAACGTTTCCACTTAAAAGCTTAAGCATGCGTCTTGCATCCTCTTTGTCTTTTGGTTTTCCCATATACTCGCCACAATAGACGATCGTATCGGCACCAATCACAAGACTATCTTTTTCACAGGTTTCTTGCACGACTTTCGCTTTTTCAAATGCGAGGGCCATCACGGCAATGTGCGGTTCGTCTGTCGGAAGTATGATCTCCGGTGTTTCAGCGGATTTCACAATAAAGTCCGAAGCGATAAGCCCCAACAGCTCCTTACGTCTAGGTGACTTTGATGCCAAAACCAATCTCATAATCATCACTGCTTTCTTTAAAATTTTGAATAGATAAATAGTCCTATCAGTAATCCGATCACACCCGCTAGGTTGATCGTCATTCTAAAACCGAGTGTTAAGGTCATAATTGCCATATCAAGGGTGAACGGATCGACTCCTATCGATTTGCTATAGTTCAGAACAGGTACAAGACCCCCAAGAAGATCCCCGATAATGCCCCCAATTACGAGGCCGACCAGCATAAAAACGAGTAAAACAATTGGATTCTTCTTCAAAGCTCAACCTCCATACATCGTTACACAATAGAAATACGCTATCCTAAAGATAACGTATTATACAGTCAAAATGCCCGAATTTTCGTCAAATATCTTACTAAAAAAGACTACCCCCAGTGTAGCACTTTAAGTGTCAATTTTCAAGTAAGTGAAGCCCTTGTAATTAAAGTTTAAGTACCAAGTCTGTTCCACAATAAAAAAATGACCGCCTTTGGCGGTCATGAGGTTGTTGACAAAGTCAACAAAATCGCAGACTGTTGACAAAGTTCAAGTTCAAGGAATGAGAAAAAGCAGCGGGCGCAGTGTATATAGACATACATAAGCGTGCTGCTTTTTTGAAATGACGCAGAAATTGGGCTTTGTCAACAGTCTGATGACCGCCAAAGGCGGTCATCATGATTAACACTATTTCATTACGATCGCATCTTTAGGGCATTTTTCTTCACATACGCCACATCCGATACATTTTTCCTCATCTACATGATGAAGTGCTTTCAACTCTCCTGTAATCGCTTCTACAGGACATTTTTTTGCACAAATCGTACATCCGATACATTTATCTTCGATAATCACAGCTTTCTTCCTGTTGGATAAATCGCCTGTGATTGCCTTAGTAGGACATTTTTCAACACAAACCATACAGCTTGTGCATTTGTCGTAATCGACGATCGCCACTTGATTTTCCACATGAATCGCATCGAACGGACAATTCTTTTCGCAGATTCCGCAAGCGATGCAAGCGACTGCGCATTCTTTTTTCACATGACCGCCGCGATCCTTGTTATTGCAGGCAACGACCACTTCCTGACCATACGGCGCATAGGCGATCACGTCTTTTGGACAAGCCTCTATGCACAGTCCGCATGCGGTACACTTATCCGGATCCACCTCGGCAAGTCCTTGCTCGTTCATAACAATCGCGTCAAAAGGACAAGCTCGTTCGCAAGTTCCGTAGCCTAAACAGCCGAAGGCACACGACTTGTCACCGCCCGCAATCATATGCGCCGCGCGACAGTCGTTGATTCCCGAATAGTCGAACTTCATCGTCGCTTTCGATTTTCCACCTTTACATAAGACAAAAGCGACTTGTTTCGCCTCATCAGACGCTTCAATACCCATAATGGCAGCAAGTTTCGCAGTACAGTCCGATCCGCCAACAGGGCATCCGTTAATCGGTGCCTCACCAGCCACAACCGCATTCGCAAAGCTGTCACATCCAGGATAGCCGCAACCACCACAGTTGGCAGCTGGCAGGGCGTCCCTTATTGCAAGCGCTCTCGGATCGATCTCGACCGCGAACTTTTGAGAGGCATACGCAAGACCCGCACCAAATACAAGACCCATTCCTCCAAGACTCAGTCCCGCATATAAAATGTTCTGAAAATCCATCATAACCTCCTATACAAGACCAGCGAATCCGAAGAACGCCATCGACATTAAGCTAGCAGTAATGAGCGCGATCGGAAACCCTTTGAAAGGCGCAGGAATATTTGAAATCTCAAGTTTTTCCCTGATACCTGCAAAAAGAATGATCGCAAGCGAGAAACCGACAGCCGCTCCAATGGAGTGTACTATTGTTTCAAGCAAGTTGTATTCAAATTGAATATTTAAAAGTGCCAGACCAAGTACGGCACAGTTTGTTGTAATCAGCGGCAAGAACACGCCAAGTGACTGGTAAAGCGTTGGAGAAACCTTTTGCAAGAAGATCTCCACGAATTGTACAAGTGAGGCGATAACTAGAATAAAAGCGATCGTCTGCAAGTATTCAAGGTGTAAAGTCTCCAAAATAACCTTTTGAACAATCCATGTGATGATTCCGGCCATGGTCATGACAAACGTAACCGCCATACCCATTCCAGCAGCTGTTTCAACTTGTTTTGAAACGCCTAAAAACGGACAAATACCTAAAAATCTGCTCAGTACGAAGTTGTTGACCAAAATCGCACCGACTAAGATTACAAATAAACCTCCAAAGTCCATGGTCATACCTCCCTAAGCTTTCTTTGTTTTAACGACATTGTAAACCGCAAGCAATAAGCCAAGTGTCAAAAACGCCCCTGGCGGTAAAATCATGATAAGAGCAGGTTTGAAACCTCCACCAAGCAGCGTAAGACCGAATATCGATCCGTTGCCGAAAAGTTCTCTTACAGCGCCCAGTATTACAAGTGAAAGCGTAAAACCGGCACCCATTCCGATTCCGTCAAGCGCTGAGTTGACCACGCTGTTTTTAAACGCGTAGGCCTCAGCACGTGCAAGGATCAGACAGTTTACGACGATCAGCGGTATGAATAGTCCAAGCGCGTCGTATAGCGGTGGTACATAGGCCTCCATCAACATGCCCACAATCGTTACAAACGTTGCGATTACAACGATAAAGATAGGAATCCTTATCTTTGATGGAATAAGTTTTCTTATTAATGCGATAACCACGTTCGCAAGCACGAGTACCGCCATTGTGGCAAGCCCCATACCCAGTCCGTTTTCTGCTGATGTGGTCACCGCAAGTGTCGGACACATCCCAAGTAGTTGTACAAAGATGGGATTATCTTTCACTATACCATTCGTTAATGTTTTGATATTCATGATATCCCCCTACTTAGACTTTAGTGATTCGACCAGATTACCAGATGCGTCCACACCGTATGTGACTGCTTTCGATGTGATCGTAGCTCCTGCAATCGCCTGTACTTCAGTATCAGAACTCTGCGTCTTGTTTACCGTGATCCCCGTCGCCTGTTTTCCGTCATACTGTGAATAATAGGCTTCAAGCGTGGCATTGGCGCCAAGTCCTGGTGTTTCTGTATGTTTACCGACTCTGACGCCTACAATCGCACCGTCAAGATCGATACCTGTAACCACTTCGAGGCCACCACCGTAGCCCTGTGGAAGTGTCTTCACTACGTATCCAGCTATTTCAGATCCGCTTAATCCTTTATAAACCTCAACTACAACCACATCAATTCCAGTAGAGCTTTTCACCGTCTTCATGTCTGAAGTATCCATCAGTTCAAAGGTATCGGCAGTAGGTAAGACGTCTTTTCTTGCCTGTTCACTTTTAATGGCCTTTTGTTCTTCGATTCTAGTGGCCGTCGCGCCGTTCGTGTACGCAAGGCTGACAGCCGCGATAAGGCATATGACTAGTAAGATCAAGCCTAGTTTTATAATTTCCTTCATGCTTTTGCACCTCCAAATACGCGTGGCGCAGTATATTTTTCAATAATAGGTGTCGCTACGTTCATCAGAAGAATCGAATACGACACACCTTCTGGCAATGCTCCGAATTGTCTGATCAGAATGGTTAAAAGACCGCATCCGAACGCGTAAATCAATTGCCCCTTCGCACTTACCGGTGAAGACGCATAATCTGTCGCCATAAAGAAGGCGCCAAGCATCAATCCGCCGCTAAGTAGGTGGAACATAGCCATATAACTGTCGAAACCTTGGAACATAAACGCGAATACAAATACCGTGCCGATGTATACTACAGGAATTCTCCAGTTGATCACTTTTCTGAAAAGCAGGTATAACCCACCAAGGATGATCAGTCCAGCAGAGGTTTCTCCAATACAACCACCGACATTACCGATAAACAACTGAAGTAATGAAGGAAGTTCCGATAAGGGAAGCCCTTCTGCGATGATTCCAAGAGGCGTTGTCGTTGCGACCGCGTCAGCACCAGGTGCCACCCAGGATGTCATTTCAACAGGCCAGGACGCCATCAGCATCGCACGAGCCGCAAGTGCCGGATTCATGAAATTGTGACCGAGTCCGCCAAAAGCATGTTTTACGATGGCTATGGCAAAAATAGAACCGATGATCACCAACCAGAATGGCGCTGTCACTGGAATGTTCATCGCAAGCAGCAGACCTGTAACAACAGCACTTAAATCTTTAATAGTCGCCTTTTGCTTTCTCATGACCACTTGTACAAAAGCTTCAGTGCCGACAGCGGTAAGAACCGCTAAAAATACCAGTATCAAGGCGCGTGTACCAAAGGTCACGATGCCGAAAATCGTCGCCGGTAGCAGTGCTAACGTCACGTCTCTCATCACTGATTGAACAGTTTCTGAAGACCTGATATGTGGCGACGATGAAACAAACAGTTTATTTTGCATGATTATCCTCCCCAACTATTTAGAACGTCTGCGTTTCGCTAAGATTTCACGTTTTGCTACTCTAATCGATTGCAATAACGGTCTCTTCGATGGACAGACAAACGAACATGAACCACATTCGATACAGTCCAGCGCATGTAGGCTTTGAGCCTTCTCAAAATCATCTTTTAGCGCGTAGGCGCTGATATAACAAGGTTGCAGGAAAGCAGGGCAAATGCTGACGCATTTTCCACACTGAATACACTGCTCGGGCTCTGCAAGTTTGCCTTCCTGTCTGTTAAACACAAGAATACCCGAAGTCGTTTTAGTTGAAGGAACCGTGTCTATCGCTTGCGCCATTCCCATCATAGGTCCGCCCAAGATCAGCTTGCCCGGTTCTGTAGCGTAACCGCCACATTGATCGATCAGTTCGTTGATCGGTGTACCGACCTTGATCAAGAGGTTTTTCGGTTCTTTGATAGCACTACCCGTCACAGTGCAGATACGCTCCACAAGCGGCATACCGGTTTGTATCAACCTAGCCACCGCAGCAGCAGTAGCGACATTGCTCACCACGGCACCAACGTCCATTGGTAGTCCGCCCGATGGAACTTGGCGCTTTGTGCATGCGTAAATCAGCTGTTTCTCCGCACCTTGGGGATATTTTGTATGTAAGCCGACCACAGAAATTTCTGAATATGCCTGCGCAGCTTTTTTCATCTCTTTGATAGCGTCAGGTTTGTTGTCCTCAATGCCGATGTAGCCTGTTTTCACATCAAGCGCTTTCATTAGCGCCCTTAATCCCTGAACCACAAGATCAGGTGTTTCAAGCATCAAACGATGGTCTGCAGTCAGATACGGCTCACATTCCGCACCGTTTAAAATAATGGTGTCGATCGTTTTTTCTTTAGGTGGCATCAATTTGACATGTAGTGGAAAACCAGCACCACCCATACCGACAATACCGCCCTCTTTGATAATGCCAATGATATCGCTTCCTGAAAGAGCTGAAAGATCACCTTTTGGCATTACCGATTCATGCACTGTGTTTTTAAAATCGTTCTCGATAACAACACAGACATCCATTCCTCCAGCAGTCGGCTTTTTAGCCACATCCAGTACGACACCGGACACACTGCTATGTACAGCTGCTGATACAAATGAAGTCGCCTCGCCTATCATTTGTCCCACTGCCACAACATCGCCTTTTTTAACCATTGGATCACACGGAGCGCCAATGTGTTGCCTTAAGGGAATTGTTACGACCTTTGGTTCTACAGCAACTACAGTCTCCTTATGCTCAGTTGATTTCTTAGCATGTGGAGGATGGATACCGCCTATAAAAGACAGAACTCCCATAAAATATTCACCCCTTAATATAAGCCTCGCAGCCTTGCAGCTGCTTTCTCTAGACCATTTATAACAACCAGTCGTCTCACCTGGCAATTACCTCTGTTACTTTCCTAACTTTTCATAGCCGAAAAGGGCTGCAAGATATTGATCCCAAACGATATTCAAGTCCACCGTCCTAGCATTCTGTAAAACTGTCGCATATTCTGTCAACTCGTCAAGTATCGCATAAGCGACGATTGAAAAGTCTTCTATGGATTCATCTCCGAGTGCGTCAAGTAACTCTCTGACCTTTGCGACATCAGCCATCAGCACTTCTCCATATTCATGTGTCTTATCCAGTTCTGATTCCTTATAGGAAAGCCCTAAAGCAAATTCGCCTTGACTCTCATAAATCGATTTGATCCCATCGCAAATAGCCGTGATCTCTTCTTTGTCAACATCGGCGTTCACTGAGTTGAGTACCGGACTAAATGAGAATGAGGCGATAAAATAGTTTGCTCCATCCCAATCCCTTGAATCGATGCTCTTTTTAACCGATTCCTTTGACACAGATGAAATGGACAGGACTTTGTAGGTGGATTGGGTACTTACGACTGTCGGCACTCCTTTTTTCGCAAGATCCAGCATCAGTTTCTCACCGTTGTCATAATTTGCAAAGCTCCCAAACTGCATGCCGTACACAGTCAAGCTAGGTAAATTGATGGATTGACTTAAAACGTCATTGGAATTACTATCTGAAGAGGTGGAATTATCAAGCGAGTCGTTGACCACTTCTTCAGGATCAGGTTTAGCGGTCACTTCTTGCGGCTTTTGATCTTCCACAACTTCAACCTCAACACCTTGCTCCAACTCTGTTTTGGGTTTATCCATCACTTTCAGGATCAAATCGGTTCCAAAAAAACCGATAATCACCGCCAAAATGGGTAATACTAAAAATAATATGCTAAATATAGAAAATTGTTTGTTTTTACGTTTTTTCACTGTCATCACCCGCTCCAAAATTCACTCATTTATTTCGATGTCCGTTAAGTATATTGTATACAAAACGAATTCTATCAATCAATTTATTCACATTTTACGCTGCAACATTTTCATTATAACATAACCTGGTGCGATTAAAAGAAAAATAACTAGTGTTTGCAGGGCTTAAAATGATATCGATAATCAATAAAGCTTTTTTAATTAGGAGGCTAACTATGCGAATAGTACCAATAAATAGTGTAACTTCAGGCTCTGTACTTGCCAATAATATCTTTTCTGAAAACGGTGACATACTCTTAAAAAAAGGGGTGATTCTCACTAAGAATCTTATCGACCGTATCGTCGATAACGGTGTCTATACCGTTTATATCGACGACGGGTATACCGATCACGAAATCGTGGATATCATTCAGCCCGAAGTACGGCTCAAAGCCATGAAGGCGATCAAAGAGACTTTTACGCAAATCGAAAACTACAACAAGCAGCTGGAAAGCCAAGTGGACTCCTTCAGCAAAAAGATTCAAATGAAAAGCATGGGCAAGTATGTCTCCAAGCTCAAGGGCATCGCTGAGTTCATCGTCGATGACATCTCCAACTCCAGACAGCTGATGATCAACCTTGTCGATATCAAAAATCTGAACAATTATCTATATGAGCATTCCCTTAGCGTGGCTATTCTTTCGACAGTGGTCGGACTTGAGATGCGCCTGAACAAACATCAGCTTTACAATCTATTCTTAGGCGCGATGGTTCATGACATAGGAAAACTCTTCATCAATAAGAACCTCATCTCGCAGTCCGAACCATATAGCGTGGAAGAGCAGAGCGCGGTCGACAGGCACACCGAAATGGGCTATGAGTACCTTAAGGAGAATTACAACTTCGAAGCGCCTGCCCGCCTGATCTCGCTGCAGCATCACGAGTGTTTCGATGGTACCGGTTATCCAAAAGGCATGCAAGGCGACAGCATTCATATCTTCTCAAGAATCGTCGCGGTCTGCAACACCTACGACATGATGGTATCCGACACACCCCAGCAAGCTGCAATTCCTGTCAATGAGGCGCTCGAGTACATCATGGGCAACGCCGGGTCGTGCTTCGACTTCAATGTTGTTGAAATCTTTTCACGCAAGGTCAATCCATACCCTATCGGCACCTTGGTCGAACTAAGCAACGGCGAGATTCATCTAGTCATAGGCGACAACCCCAACTTCCCCTTGCGCCCTATCGTGCAAAAGGTGAACAACGAACTAAGAACGTTGGAAAATAAGGCGATCGATTTGATGAAAGTAACCGATATCGTCATCTCGAAAATTCACTACTGATAAAGCCGTGTCTTCAATCAAATAGAAGGCTCAAGACACAAAAAAGCTAAGGCGCGTTTAAGTCACCTTAGCTTTTTTTGTTAGGAACATGCTATTCGAAATACTTGAAGGTCAAAATCTGTTCACCATATTTGTTCTTATTGGATTCAAAATGCCACGTCAGTCTGTAGCCCTTCGCCTTTATCACATCATAGATATGATAAAACCCGATACCCATGTCAATTATTGTCTTATCCTTTAAAAGGAGCCCGAGCACCTTGGGGCGTCTCATCATGTAATGATAGCAGCCTTCATCGTAATACAGATACCAAGGCTGCGAATTCACTGCCGACGGTGAAGAGCGAAGCGCGTCTACCAGCCACCTGTCCCCATCTTTTAAATCGCTTATCGTCTCTTCTTTTGTCTTTCGTATTTTCTTACGGATCTCAAGCGTTTGAGGGATACCGAATGCGATGATGATATGATACCTGTGGTTTGGAGGCATACCAAGATCATCCTTGGCAAACTCGTCCGAAAGGCTATGCCCAACCCAGCAGGTTCCGATACCGAGTTCTGTCATCAGTTTTACAAACGATTCCCCGAGAAATCCGATTAGAAAACTATCCTTATCGTTAGGCTCACTTGAAAGCATCAGATAATGCGGAGCGGTGACTCTGATGTATTTGCTGACCAGTCCGGTGAAGGTAGAGTGAATGATCTCCCCTTCTTTAACGACTGCAGCGTTCCAATCGATCGATTCATGGTGTGGAAACTCAAAGTTTTTCTTCCAATCGTCTATCCTGTCAAAAACAGAATTCGCAACACTTTCAGTTTTAAACTGACGTGTTGATTGCCTTTTCTCCATCCATATTTGCATGACATACTCCTTACATAATTAATTAGTATTTTCATTAATACCCATAAACTTCATTGAGAATCATTAATATTTCACCGCTCTAAGGATTGACGAATCTATCAATTTGCACTAGCATTAAATAAGATAAGTAATTTCGACAGCAATTTAAGGAGGCATTTATGGGATTTAACAGTTCAGGACTTCGCGCGCTAACCAATATCTACGGTCCGTCAAGCCACGAGACAAAGGTTTCCGACTTCATAGTAAAGCAAATCAAAGGCTTTGTCGACGAGGTGACCATCGATAAGATGGGTAATGTCATCGCCCGAAAAAAGGGAGACGGACCAAAACTGATGATCGCTGGTCATATGGATTCTATCGGCATGATGGTAACAGATATCGACGACAAAGGATTCGTTCGTTTGACAAACATAGGCGGTATCAATCCGTTTGTCACAGTAGGCGAAAGACTGCTCTTTAAAAACGGCACCATCGGCATCGCATACCACGAAGCCACAGCGGATATGGCCAAACTGAAGCTAGAAAAAGTTTTTGTAGATATCGGTGCCAAGAACAAAGAGGAAGCTGAAAAACTTGTTGCCATAGGCGATATTTGCGTCTACTCACCGGTCTTCAACGAAAGCGACAACACCGTCTCAACCGCATCGATGGATGATCGTATCGGTTGTTTTGTGATGATTGAGGCTCTAAAGAGACTGGACACTGTAAACAACGACTGCTATTTTGTCTTCACTGTACAAGAAGAAGTTGGTACACGCGGGGGTAAGATGACCGCATTCGCCATTAATCCTGATGTGGGACTTGCAGTAGATATCACGACATCTGGCGACACACCAGGTTCTAAACGATTTGCCATCAAGCTACATGAAGGTGTCGCAATCAAAGTCCGTGACAACTCGCTTCTGTCGCATCCTGCTGTCAACGATAAGCTCAAAGCCCTCTGTAAAGAAAACGACATCAAGCATCAGATGGAAGTGCTTGAGTTCGGCGGAACAGACGCTGGAGCGATCAGCCTGACACGCGAAGGAATTCCTGCAAGCTGTCTGTCCATACCTACAAGATATGCGCACAGCGCCCACGAGACCTGCTCTAAAGAAGATATCGAAGCTGGTATCCACTTGCTTACTAAGGTTTGTGAGACAAAATTCGAAATCTGATCTTAAAAAGTCCAAAAAAAAGCTAAGGCGTCTCGCCTTAGCTTTTTCTTCTTTTATTACCCTATTCGGCTTTCTTAATGACCGCAAGGCCGCTTACATTACGTTCAACGACTGTCGCGTCACCAGCAAGGGTGATGACAGCGGTTCCCGATGCCTTTGCTTTTACATTTCCGTTCACTGTCACCAGACAGACGGAGGTTCCATCAGACCTTACGACCAAATCTTCAAGTAGCAATTTGTCGGCTTTGGTGTTCGACGTGCCGCTTGTCGAAATTCTAGCATGCTTGGCCTCACCTTTCATTTTTAAGTTGGCGGTTCCAGACACATCCACATCCAGCTCGCTTGCTTTGACGACCACTTTCGCTTTAGCAGTACCAGTGACTGTCAACTCAAGGCTTTCCGATTCAATCGGTCCATAAAACTGCGACGCGCCACCGACAATCAGTTGCATGGGTGTCTGACATCTGACTGGCTCAATATGCACATTACTGATTCCTGAAACCTTTAAATAGTCTAAGGCAGGAACCGTGATTTCAGCTTTAAGTGTCGTTTTCAATAGGGAAACGGTCGGTTCCAGATCCAGTACGAGCACACTTCCTTTTGTATCGATCTTAAGCTTAGGAATCAAATTATCATCCGCCGTCACCACAAGACCGTACTCGCCCTCTTTGATCGTCACTTCAAACATGCCTTTGACATGAACACCTGTGAAAGCCCCCACCTCGATTTCTTCTGAAATAAGATTTCCACTTCCCGTTACCGCTTCTGTGACACCTTTTACCACCTGATTGATCGCACTACCTATCTGGCCTAACACTTCATTGATTCTCTCTTGTGAAAATTGATTGTTTTTCATTGTCAACACTCCTATCTCTGTTTGATGTTACAACCATCTTACCCAATAATCTTTAGAATCCGATTAGAGTCGAATAAGAGTCTGATAAAAACAAATTTACTTTTTACAAGTTTTGCACAG
Organism: Fusibacter sp. A1; assembly: GCF_004125825.1. NCBI lineage: Bacteria > Bacillati > Bacillota > Clostridia > Eubacteriales > Fusibacteraceae > Fusibacter > Fusibacter sp. A1. The sequence goes on from NZ_QQWI01000009.1 coordinate 69,815, forward strand.
ACCGTATACTTCAAGCTTATGGCTTTCCACATCGAATCCATTTTGCTCTGCCAGAGTGTCGATGATGTCCATCGGACAATAATCGATATTGGTGATTTTTCCACAACTCATGCAGATAAAATGATGGTGGTGTTCTCCTCCGCAAGTAAGCTTATAGTAGGACGTCTGATCATCTAGCATCGTCTTATGAAGGATCCCAATCGACTCCAGAGCTTCAAGGTTCCTATAGATCGTCGTCATATTCATCTTGACATGCTTTTCTCTTACCCATTCGAGCAGGTTTTCAACCGTCATCAGCCTGTCTTGATGTTCCACAAGGGCATGAACGACCAGTTCCCTCTGGTCCGTCAATTTAAATCCTTTTTCTTTAAGTCTCTGCAAAACATAGTCGATCGTCATCACATCATCACCTTTCGCAAGGCATCTTTCTTCAGACGTTTGAATAGCAGTATCACAAGCAGTTCAAAGACAGCCATCAGTACGATTGTCCCACCTGAAGCGAGTTCAAACTGATAAGCGATGACCATGCCTGACAAAACCGCCCCTTGAGCCAGCAAGACGGCATACAGCATCGCTTGTTTAAAGCTCTTTGCCAGTTGCAGACTGGCCGCTACAGGTAGCACCATCAAGGACGAGACCAGCAGAATCCCGACAATCCGCATAGACAAGGTTATATTCGCCGCGATCATCACGATAAACACCAGGTTGATCGCTTTGACAGGCACTCCGGACAAGGTCGCACTCACCTCATCGAATGCGATATAGAACAGTTCCTTATATAACAGGAAAACCCCGCTTACTATCACGATTCCAAGGGCGAGGATCAGCCATAGGTCTTGAGGCATCACCGTAGTGATATTACCGAACAAGTAACTGTATAGACTCGCATTAAATGACTTCGCGAGACTTATCAGTACAACGGCAAGCCCTATACCTGTCGATAGCACGATCGCTATCGCAAGCTCGGCATATTCTGCAAAGCTTCTTCGTAGTCTTTCTATGGCCAGTGCCGCTACTACCGAAAAACCAAGTGCTGTGACCACCGGGTAGGTTCCAGTCAACATTCCTGCGGCAACGCCTGACAATGCGACATGGGAAAGGCTGTCACCGATCATGGACATTCTTCTAAGCACCAGATAAATTCCGATAAGAGGGCATATGATACCGACCATGATCCCTGCGATCATCGCGCGCTGCATGAAGCCGTATGACAACATCTCAAGCATGTCTGTCCTCCTTGTCGGTCACTTTCACATGATGGTGGTCGTGGTCGTGAAGCAGTAGGTGCATATGCTCGCCATAGACCTCCTGAATGAACTCCGCAGGCGGCACCGCGCAGCAAGCATCATGGCAAACTATCTTCCCATCAGCCATGCAAGCGATTCTAGAGACCTTTTCGGTGATGACTCCTATATCATGGGATACCATCACAATGGTCATTCCATACTTTTTATTGAGTATCTCAAGCAAGTCGTAGAACTCAAGCTGTGACTTCGCATCTATACCAACTGTGGGTTCATCAAGAAAGATGATCTCCGGTTGGCTGATAAGCGCTCTGGCGATAAACACCTTTTGCTGTTGTCCACCCGAAAGATTACCGATAAGCCTTGTACCAAACTCCTGCATGCCTACGATACCGAGCACCCGCTCCACTTCTTGCTTGTGTTTCCTACCAATTCTTTTGAATAGACCAAGTGATGAAAAAAGACCGGCCTCCACCACTTCATTGACAGTAGCGGGAAAACTTGTATTGAAGGCATTTGCCTTTTGAGAGACATAGCCTATCTTATTCCAGCCCTTAAATTTTTTTATCGGTTCGCCGAACAGCTCCACATCGCCCTTGATTGGATCGAGCATGCCTAACATCAGCTTTAAAAGTGTGCTTTTAGCCGATCCGTTAGGACCGATCACGCCAAAATAATCGCCTTTTTCAATGATTAGATTCGCATCTTTTAGTACATACTGATCGTCATAAGCAAAGCTTAGGTTTTTTACATCGACAAGTTTCATTTTTTTACCAACTTCCTATTGAACTGCTTTTTTAAGTGCTTCCAAATTGTCGTACATGATTGTGAAATAGGTTTTTCCAGCATCGAGGTCTTGCTGAGTTACACTCCCTAAAGGATGTAAGGGAACCATAGCCACACCAGTCTCAGTTGCGATGACATTCGATAGCTTTCCACTGGTCAGCGCATCGTAGAAGACCGTGTTGATCTTAAGTTCATTTACCACATCGACTATTTTGCCGAGTTGAGCCGCACTAGGTTCTTCAAGCGGAGAGATTCCAGCAATCGCAATCTGGTTTAAGTGGTATCTCTGAGTCAGATAGCCAAAAGCGGCATGTCCAACTACAATATTTGCATTTGACGGATTCATCAGCGCTTTTTCATAAGCAGCATCAAGTTCTTTAAGTGCATCTACCAGTTCATCATAATTTTTCTTAAAGACCTGAGTCCTTTCTGGATCCATAGCGGCCATTCCATCGTAGATCGCTTCAGCCATCTGTACAGCCCTTAAGGGATCCAACCAGACATGGGGATCGGTATCACCTTCATGATGATCACTTTCCTCTTCACCGTCTTCGTGGTCATTCTCAGTTTCAACAATGCTCAAAAGATCCATCGTTGAAGTCGCATTGATGATCAGCAGATCATCGTTACTGACAGATCCCAATAAGGAATCTACCCAGGGTTCCATGCCTGAACCATTATAAATAAAGATATCGGCATTTTCTATCGCCCCTACCGCTTTTGCAGAAGGTTCATAATCATGGGGTTCAGACCCCGCAGGAACCATCAGACGAACCTCTGTGTCACTTCCACCAATCTGGGAAGCAAACTCGTACAAGGGGTAGATTGTCGTATAGACAAGCAGTTTCCCCTCAGAGTCGCTCGAGGTTTGCGACGGCGCGCACCCTACAAGAACCAAAGCTATGACTAATAGCACACTTGCTATCTTATATGTTTTTTTCATCATTTTTATTCTCCTTTTTGCAAATGATTTGCGTTATCTATATTAATTATGCCACAAACTGCTCAAATGTAAACAAAAAGAAGACTTTACTTTTAGTTTTCACAAAAGTCAGTCTTCCTTGTAGTCTAGTCCATTCAATTCGCACCAATCGATCGCCAAGGTGTGAAAGGCCTCTTTTTTAAAGGTGATCCAATCCTCTTCGATTTGGTAGTGTCTGATCATGGCCTTGAATCGCCTGAAGGTTCCACGGCCCCTTATTTTTTTAAATAAGGTGTTCCTCACCTCGTCCTCTTTGATGGTGTAGATGAAATCGATCATGATTTCATAATCGTTTATATCATCTTCGGCAGGAAGCGGAAGATAATCATCGCTATAGAGAATGGCTTCAATTATTTCTTTGCTTAAGGTCTCTTTGTCGTCGTCTACGCTTTTTATCGTTTCGGACCTGTAGATATCATCTGTAGTGAGCAGCTTAAGCTCACCCGTGTGGATATTGACATAAGCCATCCGGTCTCCAGATATCTTATCAAACGACGCCACAATTTCACTTATCAGTACAGTGTTTTTTTCATCCATGATTACACCTCACTATACTAATTATAAGTTTTTATTTGAGTTTTGTCAGAATTAAATTCATCAATCGATCAAATGTCCGGATTTGTCAAACTTCCAGGTGACTTTGCTTTCTGGTAGGGGTTCATCAGGTACAAGTACAAGATAAACGCAACTGAGCATTCCAAAAACGCCGAGAACTGAAAACATAGTACTGCCCGGATAATACCAGATTACAGCAATAAATGTCGCAAGAATAAGAGTATGTCTTTCAAGCCTTCTCATCCTTTTTTTCAACAGGCTATTTAAAGCAACCATCACGACTACCGTAACCGCCCACAAGATCCAAAGGCGATTAAACACGCTGGGCATCTCCTTTGATAAGAGCGAAAGCGAATCATCACGGTAAAGTTCATACAGCTTCGAAGCTTTGACCGCCGCAGGGTCGATGTTTGCAAGAAGAATGTTCTTTACAGGAAAGATCAGCCGTTCATCCTGATAAGCCTTAAAATCGGACGCACCGCGAATCACGATGACCGATTCGTTTTGCTCACCCAAAGGAACTTCAATTTCTTGCGTATTCCGTATCACATAACCGTTCAACGTGATTCCGCCGGAATCTGTCAACAGGCGCTCTTCACTGGTCGCATTGGTAAAATCGGCTTTCATGGATGATCTGGCGACAACACTGCCGTCCACCTCGATTGCCTTAAAGTCACCGGCTACCACCAATCTTGCAGTGGCATTGTTTCCTTTTATCCTATAGACGATGTCGTACTGGTAGTTTGTGCTATAGTTCGAGATGAGATCAGATCCGACTATTTTGTAATCATCCCGCACGGTATCCAACAGTCCAGTTACTAGAAACGTATCGCTTGCTGTCACAGAACTCGAAAGTCCCGCCATGATGACCAGTTTCAGAATGACAATAATCGCTACCAGATAAACATTCAGACCTCTTGATTTCATCTCGACCTCCCATAATAGTAATCTCATTTGTCTCATGTTATCACATTTTTTGGAAATAAAACCTTAAATCTATCTTAAATCTATTGATTGAGTTCTATCCATTTCTCAAGCACTGCCTCTTCACCGTCGTAGTAATTTGCAGATTTTCCCTTATGGACAATCTCCCGATCAGGCAACAGATTCACCTTTTCAGAATCCGGATATTCACAGACGTCAAATCCCAAGTTAGTCTGCAGGTCAAGGTACTGGCATTCCCCTTCGGAGTGATTGAAGAGCTGATGAGCTCCTTTAGGACCCTTCTCGAAGAAGATCACATCGCCTTGTGATACGATTTCCATCCCCTTGTGGGTTCTCAACGTCGCCTCACCGGATAGGATTACAAAAACCTCTTCGGCGTTATGATGAAAATGATAGGGATAGGAGAACTTACCCGGCTGAAGCTTCATCAGCTTGAAGTTCAAGTGCTCGGACTGGGGCATGTGTGCAAGCTTTATCGACGAAAACCATTCGAATTCGCCAATTGGAGAGTCGTTCTTTTTATAGTGTGAGTTTTTTTCATTGATTATCAGCGGCATAAGTCCTTCCATTCCTCTTTTAACAGTCCGTATTCAACCCGGTCGTAGTAGATATCGTCAATCAGCACATGCCTCTTCAGATAAGCTTCCCTCTTCATTCCAAGTTTGATCATCACTGCCTCAGAACCTTTGTTCTGAGCATTGCATCCCGTTTCTATCTTAAGGGTGTCAAGCTCCGCGAAGGCATAGTCGACAACCGCCTTTGCAGCTTCTGTCACGTAGCCCTTTCCCCAAAATCTCTTATTGGTGAAATAGCCTAGCTCCATGACGTTTCCTTCACTGTTTTCAAGCAGCTTTGTATAGCCGATCTCGCCCACGTATTCATTTGACGATTTCTCGATCACCGCAAAAAAATACTTGGTTCTATCAGGGTGTTCGTTCTCCTCTAGGGCGACTTGCAGGTTCATCTGTGATCCTTCAATAGTTTCTGTCATGATGTCCTGAATATAGAACATGATCTCCTTATCGGAGATCAGTCCATGCAGCGTTTGCAGATCCTCTTTGACATGATCCCTGATGATCAGCCTGTCCGTTTCAAGCCTTATCATCATTCAGCACCGTTTTTTCAAAGATGATCTCAAATTCAGCAGGTTTACCATGTCCGTTGTAGTGGTTGGCTAATACCTGTACAAAACGCCAGCCTTCTTTTGCGTGAGAGTTGATGATCTCATGATGGTTGGCATCTTCAAAAAAACTACCTAGTGTGGTTTTTACATATTTATACTGATACATTTCATTTCTCCTAATTGATTTTATATGGCCTATTATCCAGTATATAAGATTTTACATGATTCGGGTTGTTTTTATGCTTTGTTTTATATCTTTTAAGTAATGTCACTTCCATCACACCTTGTTTAAGCGAGACTAACCAGTGGTATATTTGAATTATATGGTATTGATAAGTTTCAGACCACTCAAGACGATGACTTCTACAAGCAGCTTATCAAGGACGTTCCTGATCATATCATTTCAGAGCCTTTTATCGACAGTTATCAGAATATCCCTAGCATCCTATTGGTTGTTCCCATACTCGATCATGACGACCGCTTGATTGGAGCCATCTCTGGGTCCATATCGCTGGAATCCTTTAAAAAAGTGCGGTACGGAGGAGATGAGTTTCTTATCCTTCTTCCGGATACCAATGAAAATCAAGCGAGGTCAGCCACCTACACAAAAGGCTCCGGGCATAGCGTGGACAGCCTCATAAACGCAGCGGACCAAGCCATGTATCATGTAAAGAAAGAACATAAGATGAAATAAAAACAGAGTGGATCCATTAGGGTCCACTCTGTCTATGTCGTCTTCAGTACATCTTCTTATCATAGTCCCTCACATCAGACGAAACAGCCACATGCCGATCAGTATGATGGCACTGTCCGCCATAATGTGAATAAGCCAAGAATTTAAAATGCTTTTCGATGCTTTGTTCACATAGTTGAAAACCAGACCGATCACCATCAGTCCGACTATCGCAACCGTCATCAGAAGCGGACTGAACCAGGATTTGAAGATTGCGATGTGATACACTGCGAATAGGGTCGCGGAATAGGCATGGGCGGTTTTGAGATGACCGCTCTCCTCAAGGTTTAAGAAAATAAAGCCTCTGAAAAAGAATTCCTCGACAAAAGAGTTCCCCAAAGTGATATAGAGCCCCACCCATAAGAAGTTCGTCGCATCGATTTCAGATTTCAGACTGAGTTCTGAAAGAATAGCGCTAAAGTCAATAAACCGTCCTAACACAAAATATGCGGAGATTAAGACGACAAAGGATGCAGAACCCAGCATTAATCCAGCTAAGACATCCTTGATCCTATGATGTATTGGAACAAGAAATAGCCTTCTCTTAGTTAAAAACTGCCAGCCTACGGGGACGAGCACGAATGCTATCACTTTAAGTACCGTAGCCCACAGGTAGTTCAGGCTCAAGACCTGGTTGCAGACAAAAACAATCGCAACTGCCAGGATAGAAAGCGTAATTATATGTAGGTCACTCTGTTTCGGCCTCATGATTCCCTCCCGTACTTGTTAAACGTAAAACCATGATACCATGTTTTAAGCGTTTATATCTATAAATGCCTGTCATTTTATGTATCCCGACGTTTAGGTCCACTTCGATAAGGTATCAATTAGATAGGAGGTGATGTAAATGAATACAATCTTTAAGAGGTCCATCGAACTCAATAAGAAAATTGAAAAATTCCTAGATGTGATCTCAAACAGCCTCTTGCTGTTCGATAAGGCCGTCAGGGCCTACTTATCCGATGAGCCAATCGTTTACGAAGAAATCCAAGCAAGGATAAGCTACTTGGAAACAGAAGCGGACCAACTGGGAAGCGATATAAAAATCAGTCTTTACAGGTTCATGCTGCTTCCTGATGCACGTGCGGACGTACTCTCACTGATCAAGAGCCTAGACAACATCATCGACATCACCGAGGAGATCACCAAAGACTTCCACATCCAGCACCCTGAATTTCCTGCAAGCCTTAACAATGACATTCTCGAACTCACCAGAAACACAATCGCTTCAGCAGACTCACTCCTTCTTGCAGTAAGATCATTTTTCAGCGAGGCGCATTTGGTATCTTCGCATATCAATCATATCAATTTTTACGAGCATGAGGCCGACCTCTTGGAAAACAAGATTAACAACGCGATTTTCAATGGCAATCTGATCACAAGACTCGCCGAAAAGCTTCAATTGAAGCATTTTGTCAGCAAGATCACAAGCATATCCGACGAATCCGAACTGATCGGTGAAAAACTCGCCATATTCAATATCAAAAGAGAGATATAGGTGACGCTATGGATATCAGTGTTCTATATATCGTTAGTGGACTTTTCTTGGGATGGTCTCTCGGTGCCAATGATGCAGCCAATCTCTTTGGAACAGCAGTAGGGACGAAGGTAGTCAAATTCAAAACCGCCGCGATTATCATGAGCGTCTTTGTCATCTTGGGCGCAGTCATCGGCGGTTCCGGCGCTAGCCACACCCTCGGAAAACTTGGTGCGATCCATTCGGTGCAAGGCGCCTTTATCGTCGCTCTCGCGTCTGGCATAACGGTCTTTGTCATGACAAAGTACGGTCTACCGGTTTCTACTTCGCAGTCCATCGTCGGCGCCATCATCGGCTGGAACTTGTTTTCTTCAAACCCGACAAGTCTAAGCACACTCACAAAAATTGTTCTGACCTGGATTGTATGCCCGCTGCTCGCAGCTCTATTTTCCATCTTTTTTTACAAACTGTTCAAATTCAGCACACAAAAAATTAAAACCAACTTATTTCTAAGACACTACTATATCAGAGTCGGACTGATTCTCGTGGGCTCGTTCGGCGCTTACTCCCTTGGAGCGAACAACATAGCAAATGTCATGGGTGTTTTCACAAATGCAGTTCATTTTGAATCAGTCGATCTCTTTATATTCTCAATCAGCAAAACTCAAGTCCTTTTCTTCTTAGGCGGACTTGCAATCTCAACCGGAATATTCACTTACTCGAAAAATGTGATGACCACTGTGGCAAACAACATCTACAACATCTCTCCTGCTACAGCGCTGATTGTAGTGCTCTCAAGTTCCTTTGTCCTTTTTCTATTCGCTTCAACATCACTTCAAGGGCTGCTCATTTCTCTACACCTTCCGACTCTGCCTCTTGTTCCGGTGTCAAGCTCACAGGCAGTTGTGGGAGCTGTCATCGGCATCGGGATAGCAAAGGGCGATCGTAACATCAACTATAAGAAACTTCGTGAAATCTCCTTAGGATGGTTATTGACACCTTTGATGTCCTTACTTCTTTCTTATGTCAGTCTGTTCTTTATGCAGAACGTCTTTTTACAATCTGTCTATTAAATAAACAAAAGGCTACCGTAATCGGTAGCCTTTCTGTATCAGATGCAAGGAAAAGCGCATCGTGCACTCATGTACTTTTTTGTTGGGTGTCTTGCACCAAGACTCTGTGCCGTACTCATCACGTCATTCGGCAAACGCGAAGTTGCTAGTTACTTTGCCTAGGACTTTATAGAGGTTTGTCCTACCCTTTATCACTGCACTCATCACAGCGTTCAACAACACATCTTACTTTGAAAATATCTTGTTTAGGACTTTGTAGCGGTCTGTCCTACCCATTCTGTTTTATTCACCGCACTCATCACGGTGTTTGACAATCGCTCTAAAACAAAGCATGATCGCCTAGGACTTTATAGGAGTATGTCCAACCTTCTTGTTGCTTATGTACAACTGATAATCCATCACTGACATGATATGCTATCAGTTGTACATAAGCTCTTTGTGTTTCGATTTTCTTGTGTAGTGCTTTTTTGACTGATGTACTCCGCAACCCGATTTCACTTGGCCTTCGTGAGCACCTAATTTTCCGGTAGTATTCATCATCAGTTTTTTTGTGTCAATAATCATCTTATTGCCATTGTCGCCTGCTGCTTTCAGTACTGCTTTGTTTTTCGCCACAGAAGCCTCTCCTTACTTTTGATTTCAAAATATACGAACTTTTCATATGAATCAGCGCTTAATGTCCGTAAATCGTTTTCGCCATCACAATCATCATACCTCGATAACCAGTCGACTGTCAAGCGTTTTTTTATACTATTTTCATTTTATGAATTTAAATGCCATTATAACATATATTTTACATATTTTGCGAAACAATAAAAAATCCCTTATACTTAATCAGTACAAGGGATCTGGATATCCTAAATTTCACTATGCTATTCATTGCGCCTTATGACGCGACCATTATGTGTGCGTTCATAAAACAGCGGTACAGCATACCGACGTTCTTGTATTGACAAAGCCTATGATAAGAGGAACATGACAAACATGTCTATTTGCATTTGTGAAAAGCATTTTTGAATTCAAACGAACTAGTTTCTGATTAGTTAAGTCAAATTTAAACATGGTATTCCTCCTTTTTTAGTATTACCTAAGTATAGTTCGTGTTTTACCATCCGTCAACCATTATTTATAAATTTAATTTGCCCAGTTACCACTTGTCCTATACAGATCAATTTACATAACTGTCCAAAATCTTCTGAAGCGTTCCATCTTCTCTGAGTTCGATTAGCTTTTCATCAAACTCATCTATAAGCTCTATAACACTACTTTTCGGACTGAACATCGTATAAAGGTTTGCGGTACGATATTCAGGTTCCAAGAACTTAATGTCATTTTGCAATCCGAGTTTTTTGGCAAGCGCCTGCACAGATAACTTATTCTCCATTAGTATATCAATCCGTTTGTCTATTAGCTTCAATAAATTATGCTCAGTATCCTCAGCCTCTTCGACAGTCAAGAATTCATCCTTAACAGCCTGATCAAAAATATCTCCATGGGTATACCCTCGATTGATACCTATTGTATATCCCTTCATAGCCAAAATATCTCCCGAATACTCTATCCTTGAATTTTTCAAAACAAATAGGTTGGTTTGGCTAGTTAAGACCGAAACATTACAAAATGTCGCAAACGTCTCTCTTTCAGCCGTTTTATTCACGTTGGTCAGCACGTCGGCTTGCCCAAGTTCAATCAACTCGAGAGCGCGCTTAAAAGGGACAAACTGTACCTTCACCTCGTATCCCATACGCTCGAACGCTTCTTTAATAACATCCTGGCCAATACCTTTCACCTCACCGTCCTCTTCATATTCATACGGTTCCCACGTGCTTGCGACAACGTTGATTACCTTCTTACTCGTCACATCATCAATAACTTCTACTTCTTCGGTAACCCCCTCAGTCACATTATGCACAGAATTATCTGTTGTCCCCTTTTCAGAGCAACCGACAAGACTGGCGATCAAATGCAAGCATATACAAAACACAATTATTCGATTGATTTTCATTCAGTTCACCTTTTCCTCTTCATCCATTGGGAACTTGATGATAAAAGTCGTACCTTCCCCTACTTTAGAACTGCATTCAATCGTTCCGTTAAGTCGCAGCGTCACTAAATTGTAAACGATGTGAAGTCCCAGTCCTAAGCCACCTAATGCTCCTCGTCTTGTTGTAAAGAACGGCTCGAATATCTTATCGCTCACTGAGGATTCCATGCCACATCCATTATCAGAAAAAGCCAAAACACAGGTGCTTTCTTGCCTTTCAAAGTCAATTATAATTTCCCCTACATCATCAGGTCCAAACGCATGTGTAATTGAATTGGTCACCAAATCTGTCAAAATTTCAGAAAGCGTCCCTGGATAGCTTTCAATCATTACGTTTTGATCACATTCCACTCGTAGAGTGAGTTTGCTGTTAACCAGCATAGGTCTCAAAGTATCCGCTATAAGAAGCAGGTTCTCTTTAACGTTAAAATACCGTTTGAAATCGATGGATTGCTCGGTTGATATCCTTCTGAATTTGTCGATGAGTACGGCTACCTTTTCAGCATTGACAAGAATGAGAGAGGATGCCTCAACCGATTGAGTGAAATATTCCTCTATGGCTGATTTGGTCAAGGTCGATAGCTCATACTTGTTTTTGGCGTTTCTGCTAATCTCGTCCATATAGGATGCCGCAGTCAGGCACACCCCAACCGGAGTGTTTATCTCATGTGCGATTCCAATCACAATACTCCCCAGAGCAGCCATTTTTTCTGATTGAACCAACTGCGACTGCGTCTCTTGCAGAGTGTCGACAGTGCTAGCCAGTTCATTATTGATGGCGATAAGTTCCTGATTCATCGCACTTAACTCCATCGTACGTTCCCCAACCTTGATTTCGAGATCATCCCTGGACTGTCTTATCTCCTCTTTAGAAACCGTCAGTTCCTGTAGCGCCTCATCACGTTCAGCTATCATGATTTGCAAACTGTCTGCCATCAGATTGAATTCGATTGCCAGCGCGCCAAGCTCATCATTCGATTCCACCTCGATCCGTTCAGAAAGATCTCCATTCGCCAACCTTTTTGCGCCCAGTTCCAGCTGCTTGATCGGGATCACAAGCGTTCTGATCAGCAGTACGATCATCCCCCAGATGAACACGGCCGCAAGGACAAGTATGAAAAACGTCGCCCGGACTTCTTGCCAGATGGCTTTGTGTCTGTAGTAATCGGTAAAACCGATCGTTACAAGACCAATTTCACGATCGTTTTTTAAAATAGGCACTTGCATTGTCCTGATGTATTTTTCAGAATACATGCGTCCATCCAATATCTTCTTAAATATTTCGTTTTCATTCGATATCAAAACAAAGGCGACTTCACGATCAATCAGCAGGGATTCACCAATCACTTCAGTTCCTTTTATGTCGTAGTTCCACATGACATCGGATAAGGCCACCCCAGCTAGGTTGCCAGTAGATGACACCTTCATCTCAAAGTCAGCTGTAATATTTTTTGTCGCACTGCTGATCTTATAATAGGTGATTAACGCGAACATGACCACCAAGATGCTCAAAATCATAACCATTATTTTCTGACGCAGGCTCATATCTTTTGATATGCTTTTTATTTTTTCGTGAATCGTTCTCATGCCACGTCCTCCAATAACAGGTCTTCTAGCTCACCTTGATGCATGTATACCCGCTAAATCCATAAAAAAAGCATTTATTAGCAAACATAGGGTATGACAAAAGGAGCACAGATCCTTTATTTAAAAGACCTATGCTCCTTTAGAAGAACCGTTCTCTGTAAGCACATCGCCTACACAGCGCTTCCACCAATTTATTGTTTTCAAAGCCTCTAGCTATTGCTGTCGCCCTATCCGATGTGACAATGTTCTCAAAATCATCCTCTAGTATATTGCCTAGGGGCACAGCGCCTTCAGCATCCAAACAACATGGAACAACGACGCCAGTGGACAGTATGCCGATCTGGTGCCTTAACCCGTAGCAGGTCCCCCTTGTGGCAACCTCTTCGCGATTCATGCTCGGCCATTCAAACTCAGATCCCTTGCTGATGTAAACGTTACTGCTGAGCTTATTTCCCTTTGTTTTAGAATCAGTAACCGTGATGGGTTCCGGCAAGTCCAGGAAAGCCTCGATATGATCCAGCATCCTTTGATTTTCTTTGCTTGCAGTAAGACTACTGTCGTCAAAGTTCCATAACCTCAGGTCAAAGAGAATTTTTGTGTCTCGCAGTCCTTTTTTTACAAAACTAAGCACCTTTTTCAGATAAGCCTCATAAGAGGATTCGTTGTCCATTTCTTCGAAGCTCTGAAGCGAAATGTTCACAAGCCGTACCGCTGGATTATCTAAAATCGCCTGTCCTTCTTTATCAAGCAATGTACCATTGGTTGTGATATTCACTTTTTTCTTATAAACTCGGCATAGATCAAGTATCTTCTTAAAATCGGAATGAAGCAGCGGCTCTCCTTTTATATGCAAATAGACATGTTCCCCATGTCCCTCTAATTTTTTTAACACCGTCTCAAAATCATCTGCAGACATGGTCTTGCCCTCCCTGTCAGATGGTGGACAAAAACTGCAAGCAAGATTGCAAACATTTGAGATCTCAATAAAAATTCGTTTAAACTTTTTCAATTACCTTACCTCTGTCATATCATCATAAAACTTCATCGAAATACTATACCGATGAAGCTTAACCACTGTTATTCGACAAGCGAGTCGATAAACTCCCCTACTTCTGTCCAGGCCATCTTAGCTTCGGGGAGAAACTCCATTGCCATTTGAAAATCATGAAACATCCCCTCATAGATATGAAGCTTGACGCTCACACCGGACTCTTTCGCCTTTTTAGCGACATTGATCGAATCACTCAAGAGCATTTCATAACTTCCGGCCTGTATGAGCATAGGCGGAAATCCGTAAAAATCGCCAAACATCGGTGAGACATATGGTTTTTCCTCGTTTTCATCACCCAGATAGTCCCTATTGTAAAGCACCGAATCCCTTGTATTGCCGAACAAGGGATCTCTTTCAAAATTAAAGTCGTACGACTTCCCGCTGGCGGTCATGTCCGTCCATGGCGACATGGCGATAATCGCGCAAGGTAGCTTTCTAGCCTGCGTCTTCAGATACAAACAAAGCGCCATCGCAAGACCACCTCCAGCCGAGTCGCCTGCTACGATTATTTGATTTTCACTGTATCCGTTTTGCAAAAGCCACTCATAAGAGTCCAGCGCGTCTTCCAGCGCCGCAGGATAAGGATCGTCCGGAGCGACACGATAATCGGGAGTAAGCACGCCGATTCCGTTTCCATACTCACTGTATAGTTTGGCCATATTGCGGTGTACGTTTCTAAGTCTACCGATATAACCGCCTCCATGCAGTTGAAGCACGACACGCTTTTGATTATGCCGGTAGTTTTTTATAAACTCCAGAATAAACTTTTCTCGAACGATAATCTCGCACTCATAGCCTCGAGGGCATTTCCACTGAGGTTCATCCACTTTGGTAAGATGCTCTCCCCTTCTCACTTTCTTACCGAATAGACGGCTTGAAGTGATCTTCGTGATCATGCGATGAGCGATTTTCCCCCTGATGCTGATCTTACCTTTTGACATATAGTCACCTCACATGAAATCTACGTTTCAATTCTGTCAGTGCCCGCCGTCCACCGATAATCAGTGTTCCAAGGAATAAGAAGACCGAATAGGCGCAAGCAATGAGACTCATATTGATATTGGTGAGATAACCCATATTATGAAGAATAAACGGCAAGGCGCTCCAAAGGATGGCAAGCAGCTCGATCATCATATAACTTTGCCAGTTACGCCAGTTGATCCACATCATCGCCACAATGCCTGTGTTAAGCAGAATGATCCCCCCTGGTAGAAAATAGTTCAATGACCATCCATCGAATCCGGTCAGCACATCGATGAGGATGATTCCTAAAATAGCAGTAAGGATCAGCATGATTGTTTTTGTGACATACTCAAAATCATCCTTCAGGGCAAGCCTAAAGACGATAAAGACATAAAAGAGCACCACTCCTGTGACCACAGACCAGAGCGATCCTTCAAATGTCTTGTAGTTAAGATACATCAATAGCGTTTCAGCCACAATCGCTGCAAACGCATAGATTCTAACCCATAAATGAAGTCTTTTCGAGATCAACCTCACATCTGGATACATATTTTCAACATCTTGTGACTTTTCCAGTACGCATTTACAAAGTGGACATAGGGTAACTTCATCCTTTATCTCCAATTTACACTGATTGCATCTACTCATAATATGCACCATTGCTTTCTATCGACACTTCGATGCCTTCCTGCGCAAGTTTTCTAAAAAACCTGCGCTGAACGGATGGGTTTGCCAAATAGGAACTGAAGGTAAATACCAGCGTATCCTGATAAGAGCAGATCAAACCCTTTAGGTTCTGCCCTTTGGACATGGCTACGATGGCGTTGATTTTTTCAACATAAGGCGCATATTCCTCCTTAAGCACGATGTTTCCGATATTGGATACCGTAGAAGTGTTTGCACGTGCGGCGAGCCTATAGACATAATAGATCGCAAGCTTCTTGATTTCGAGCGGAATAGCCCGCATCAGAAGATTTTTTTCATTGGACACATTGTAAGAAATGATCTTTTCCAAGCGTTCCTTAGTGATCTGTCCCCTGAGGCTTTCCTTAATGACTTCCACTATCTCTTCAAATCCGTAGTTTTCTTTGTCGGCCTTGAACTCGGCAGAAACCATGACAAAGAAGTTTTTAGTTGTAATGGAATCGAAGTATCCTCGCAGATTGACCGGCACGGCGATTCGGATCGGTTTGTCTTCGATCTGCCCCTTGATGTATTCCATGTAGATGCTCCATGCGAACACCGAAACCAGATATTCGTTGATGCTCGCGCCGTATTTCCTGCATACTTCCTTTAGTTGTCCGACATTCATGTAACCGTGAATGATTCCAAACTCACCGTTTTTCAGTTTGGAACCTTTCATAAGATAGGCCCTTTGCGACTGGTAACGTTTTACAGGCATCTTTTTAAAGTTACTCAAAAAACTGTCTTCCCTGTTCATCGACGTGTCGCTGCTCAGAGCATCTGTCAGCTTATCACGTAGAACGGGATGCACAAGTCTCAGGTACTGGTAGGTCAGCTCCTTTAAAAAGTTCATTCCGCCCATTCCGTCTGTCAAGGCATGGAAGACTTCTAGGTTGATTCTTCGTTTATAGTAACTCACTCTGAATAGATAATGCTTATTCTTGTTCTGTACGATATAGCGGCATGGGTAAGTGGACTCTTCCTTGACCCTAGGTGCCGCTTTTCCGTTTTTCTCGAAATAGTACCAAAAAATACCCTGACGCAGCCTCACATTAAATCCTTTGAATTGAGGCAGGATCATATCCAAGGCCGTCTGAAGCTTTTCAGGATCGACTTCCTCCTTTAAAACCATGCTCATGCGGTAAACATTGGACATCTTTTCACCTGCGATTACAGGAAAAATATGTGCTGTATTATCAAGTTTATCCCACCAGATTTCCGCATCGCTTAAAAACTGGCTTCGTTTTAACCTATTGGCTTCTCTTCTTTTACTTTTTTCAGGCATCTCTATCCATTCCCATCATCCCTTATCGTTAAGACCATCTACTCCAAAGTCCGCAAAATCACTATATCATATAATCGCTTTTTATTATAATTACCATACTTAGATGACGATTACACATCAAAATTGAGCTCAAAGGACACTGGTAAACGCTCCGTGTAAAGACTGCCGACAAAACCCAAGGTGACGATGCGTTTTTATGAGCCTAATCCCTTGAACTCCTTGATTTTGTTGTAAAGCTGCCTCGAACTGATTGCAAGTATTTCTGCCGCCTTGTCCATATCATTGCCCACCCTCTCGAGAATGCTTGTGATATGTTCCCTCTCGGCCTGCATCCGCACACCCTTTAGGGTTTCATCTGTTGAAGCCTGGGATTCTTTTATCCCGTTACTTGAATAATCCGCCGAGGGGATGATTCGGTTTCTATTCAAGTCATCAACCGTCAGATAATCACCCTCACTAAAGACAAGTAGGCGTTCGATAATGTTCTTAAGCTCTCTGATATTGCCAGGATAGTTGTACTCAACCAGTATATCTAAAAGGTTATCTGTCAAACCCAATGTTTTCTTCTTCATTTCAAATTTCGCTTTTGTAAAAAAGTAGTCGATAAGTAAGGGGATATCTTCTTTCCTATCCCTAAGCGGAGGCATCTCCAGTATCACCGTGTTGATCCTGTAATATAGATCCTCCCTAAACTCCTTGATTAGGATACTTTGCTCCAGGTTTTTGTTTGTCGCGCTGATCAGTCGAAAATTCGTTGCGATCGGCTGATTGCTTCCTATACGTTCAATCTCCTTGGTTTCGATATTTCTGAGCAGCTTGATCTGAGTCGAAAGTGGAATGTCTCCGATTTCGTCTAAAAACAGGGTGCCTTTGTTGGCAGCCTCGAATCGACCGATTCTTGTATTCATCGATCCAGTGAAGGCTCCCTTCTCATGGCCGTAGAGCTCAGCCTCGATCATGGACTCCGAGAACGCATAACAGTTCACCGGCAGGAATACCTCGTGCTTTCGCTTACTGCATAGGTGAATGTATCTGGCGATCACCTCTTTACCGACTCCCGACTCACCTAAGATCAAAACGTTGGCATCCGTCAGAGCGACTTTTTCAGCAGCTTTGATCGTGTTTGAAAAAACGCCGCTCTTAGACCTCAACATAAAATCAGTCTGAGCAAACTCCTTTTTCAACAGCTCATTCTCACGCTTCAGCGAGCGGAGGCTTTCTACCTTTTCGATCTCAAAAATAAGCTCTTCGGGATTATTGCTCTTGATAAAGTAAGAAAAAGCTCCTCTTCGAATTGCCTCCACTGCGTTTTCGATACTACCAAAACCTGTGATCATGATGCAGTGTGGTCTAAAATCATCATAATCGTCCTTCTCCTGGATGTAACTCAACACATCCATACCCGACATTCCAGACATTTTAAGGTCTGAAAGCACCAGGTCGAAGCTTTCCCGATCGATCAGCCGAATTCCTTCTTCACCCGATTCGGCGATGCGAATCGAATACCCTCTTCTTTCAAGGATGATCTTCAACAACTCACTAAAGTCCAGCTCATCGTCGATGATCAATATTTTCATCAAGTTAGTCATTCCATTACTCCTTACACTGCCTCTTTTAACGTGATAATGAATGTTGAACCACACTCTGGAGCACTTTCAACTTTTATGGCACCATTTATTTTTTTTAGTTCTGTATATACGATATAAAGTCCCAGTCCTGTGCCTTCACCCGGCGCCTTCGTGGTATAAAACGGATCAAACAGCCGGCTAAGATGGCTTGGCTCAATCCCTATTCCATTATCGGATACTGTGATCTGAATGCCACCTTCCTCATGAAGGTCGCAGGTGATTTTGACCTCGCCAGCTCCCTTTAGCGCATCGCAGGCATTACTCACCAGGTTGATGATCACATGCCTTAAGGAGTGCTCGTTCGTTCGAAAGATCAGGCTCGGTTCACAGATCAGTTCAAAGGAGATGTGTTCATTCTTGTTAGTTGTCCTGAAATATTCAAGAATCTCCTCAATGATAGGTATCACATTGATTTCAGCGGATTCGACGCCATCAAACCTTGAAAACTTGAGTAGATTGTCAATGATCCTACTCGCTCTTAAGACCGATGAATTGATGGCGTTGATCGATTTTACAACCACCGGGTCGCTGTCTGTGACCATATCATTTAGCAGAAATGTCGAATTTCTTATCACCCCAAGCGGGTTTCGAAGCTCGTGGGCGACACCCGAAGCAAGTTGCCCGATAGCTTCCATGCGGTTGCTATGGATCATCTGCTGTTCCTTAATCTTATCATAGGTTATGTCGCTGATTAACAGCATTCTTTCATGCTCAAACTTTACCTGATAGAGTCTTCCCTCGCACTGAAATTCACAATTACTGTCATTCGCAAGTGCCATCATGGCACGGTTCAACAGATCGATCTCATAGGTGTGCTTGCCAAGCAGCGACTCCTTCCTTACACTTAGGTAATTCACAAGCGCTAGATTTACATTCGTAATCAGCTTGTTTTCATCAATCACAATCATAAAATTCTTTAAGCTGTCGAATGCGAATTGCAGTTCTCTGGTTTTGAACTGGACCAGTGATTTAAGCTTCATGTTACCGTACATGATCAGGCTCAGAAAAATTCCTAGAAGGGCGGTAATCATGAAGATTCCTACTTTCAATTTTTCAGTATCGGTATTTCTATTAAGAAGAAGTGAATAACCGCTCCACTTCTGATTGATCTTGTCGAGAGTTCCATTTTTTCTTAATTCGAAGATCGCCCTGTTCACACTCCTTAGAAGTTCTTTTTCACCTTTTGGAACGGCAATCGAGCAGCTTTGGTCGTAGACGGATTCGTTGATGAAGACAAACTGATTCAGCACCGACAATTCATTAAGGTAATACCAGATCACCGGTTCGTCACCAAGCACGGCCTGTACCTCGTCATTCTGAAGGAGCACCAGAGCATCTCCGACATTATCGGTTTCTACGATATCCACCAAAGGGTATCTGGACCTTATCACCTCTATGGAATAATCCCCTTTTTGAACAGCGATCGTTTTTCCACCTATCGCCTCGGCGAGCCCTTCTTCCTCAGTCCCCGCCTTGACTACAAGTGCCCCTTTAAGATCGTAAAGGGGATTTGAAAAATCATAAAATTCACTTCTTGAGACCGAAGGAACCATATCGCATAAGTCTGTTTTCTTTTGTGACAGCGCCTCTAGCGCATCATTCCAAACCATCGGCTTAGAAAGGATCGGCACGCCAAGTTGAATGGAGATCGCATTCATGTAATCGACCACAAGCCCCATGTACTGTCCGGATTCCGACTCCATAATTCCAAGTGGCGGTTCGCTGATATTGCCCCCATAAATGAGTTTCGATTTAGCTTGAAGGTACTCTAAATCGTCTTCACTAGGCGGCAATGAATAATAGATATATTCAAAGATGGAAACATCGTATTCAAGATGGATCAACTGGTTGAAAAACAAGCCGAACATCATGATGAATGTGACTATGAGTGTCAGTATTTTAAGTTTCATCCGTTTTTCACCTCTAGTTTGTGCCGCTTCAATAAAATAAGTAATGGAATCAGCAGGCGCCGATTCCATTACAAGTATAACATAATTTGATTTAAGCCGATTCCAAAACCGTATCCGGTTCATCTTCGATTCTTGCGATTACAAGACCGAAATAACTCATTACAATGACAACCAGCGGCATCGTATAATTGAAGATTGCGTATGGCGCATACTCAAGTGTGGACACTCCCAGTACGCCTAGCAGGAAAACACCGCATGTGTTCCAAGGAATCAGTGCCGATGTCAACGTACCGGCAGATTCAAGCGCATTCGACAGCGTCTTGGGATGCAAGCCCATTTCACGATAAGCCTTTGCATACATGCGCCCCGGAAGCACGATAGCGATATACTGCTCGGGCATTGTCAGATTACTTCCGAAACAAGTGGCGATGGTCAAGACGACCAGACCGTGAGCTGTTTTGATTCCCTTTAGAAGTTTTTCTACGATTACTTCAAGCTGACCCGTTTTTTCCATTATTCCACCGAACATCATTGCAAGAATCGTAAGTGAAATGGAGTACATCATGTTGCTAAGACCACCCGCGCTTAACAGGTCATCAATGGCTTCAACGCCGGTTTCGCTGATAAATCCATCATATGCTGCAGAAAGTATCTGTCCAAAATCGACACCTTGCATGATCGGACCCAAAATCGCTCCTAAGATGATTCCTAAGAAGATGCCAGGAATCGCAGGTACTTTTCTTGAGATAGCCACGATAACTGCAATCGGTGGGATCAGCAGCACAGGAGATATGGTGAAGTTCGCCATAAGCCCTTCCTTCATCGTAATGATCGCAGACAAGTCAGCGCTGGCCCCACCATATTTCACGCCCATGATGCCGAAGAACACAAGCGTGATCGTATAGGCCACGATCGTCGGTCTTAGCATGAATTTAACATGGGTGAACACATCCGTTCCAGCCATCGCAGGAGCTAGATTGGTCGTATCAGAAAGCGGTGACATCTTATCGCCGAAATAAGCCCCCGAAATAATCGCACCAGCTGCAACAGGCGCAGGTATTCCCATTCCTTGGGCAATCCCCATAAGCGCGATACCGATCGTACCTGCAGTTCCCCATGATGTTCCTGTAGCTAAAGATGTAATTGAACAGATAATGACAGCGGCGACTAAGAAGATCTTAGGCGTCAAAATATTTAGCCCATAGTAAATCATCGACGGTACAACACCCGATAAGATCCAAATTCCAATCAATACACCTATGATGGCTAGGATAACGACAGCCTGAAGCGCCTGCCTGATACCATCAAACATGCTTTCCTCAATCGTTTTCCAGTCATAGCCGATCTTCAGCGCGATGACAGCCGCGATTGCAGTCCCGATGAGCATCGGGATGTGAGGATTGGCACCGAACACTGCAATACCTACCCCCATCACGAGCATCAGGCAGCCAAATGACAATAGCGCCTCATAAAAATGCGGTTTTCTAACTTTCATAATTAATCTCCTCCTTATTTAGATAGTAATAGATATTGCAAGTCGCGTGCCAGAAAATTCTGACATCATTTTAGGCATTTCACTGATACAAGGGGGGATCATTAAAACTGAACAAGCTATAAATTGAAAAAAACTTCAATTTACATTGAAGTTTTTTTCAATCAACCACTTTAGTCGCTAGTCTTTCTTGCTTTTTTAAGCACGATCGTCTCCGTCCGTTCATTTCGATCATTATAGCTGTATTCTTCATAAACACCTTCGGCATCCTCAAAGCTGATCACATTGCCATGCTGGTCAAAGACACATCTTTCCCAGTGCCCTAGCGAGTCCTTATAGAAAATAAGGTTGTTACTGTCATCATACGTATGTTCTTCCCAGTACTCGTGAGAATCTTCATGATAGATGATGTTACCCTTTTCGTCGTATCGCTTTTTAGACCAGTAGTGTTCCTTATTGGAATACTCAAAGTAGATTTCGTTCCCGACATCGTCATAGGACCATTTTTTATAAGAACCATCCGGATACGCGTGGTAGATCTCCTTGCCCTTTTCGTCAAAGGCGATTCTTTCACCCTCTTCATTCGACTGCAACTGATCGATATCTATCCCATGCCATCTATCCTTCTTCATAAATGACCTCCTTAAATAGCTGTAGTCCGCCAATACCATACTTGTTACATACCCCATAGTCTAAAGAATATGCCAAAAAAAAGATGTCAAAACGCTGGTATTGCCGCGAGAGGATAAGCTGTCCTATTCATGATGTAGGTCATGAATAATCGGATTGGTTTATTATAGGTATTTCCTAGCAGGCAAAACCGCCTATCATTTAGTATAATCAACTTAAGAAGATCAACCATAAAGGAGACTTATGAAAAATCATCCGCATATCCTATTGAAAAGCTATTTAAACAAAGACGACATAAAGGCGATCAAGACACTTGAACAACTGTGCAAGGAACATGACAAGACCTCGCTAAAGCTTGAACTCGAATATAAAGCAAGCATTTCAGCCGGTGCAGATCCCAGACTCGATGAAATCAGTGAGATCATGTACTTTGAGGACGACTCACTTGTCGGATACCTGGGAATAGGCAACTTCGGCAGTTTCGAACCGGAGCTCAACGGCATGGTGCATCCCGATTACCGCAGAAAGGGCATCTTCAAAAGACTCTACGCTCAGGCTACCTACGAGTGTTCCAAGACGCCCCAGCCCCATATGCTTCTTTTGACAGACAGGGATTCGGTTTCAGGATCGACCTTTGTAAAAAACACAGGAGCCCGCCTACATCACAGCGAGTTCGAAATGTACCTTGATAAAAAAACGCTTGATCAGTTGCCCGCGATCGAACCTGTCATCACCCTAAGAAAGGCTTCCAATCAAGACACCGATGAGATAGCAAGGCAAAACGCCGTCTACTTCGGGTGCCCCATCGACGAGGTGCAGCGTCTTATTCCAGAAGAGGAAGAAGCAAATGGCATGACCATTTTCATCGCAGAATGCGGCTCCACCGTAGTCGGAAAGGTTCATCTAGCCCTTTATGACGGCGTGGGCTCAATTTACGGCCTAGGCATACTTGAAGCTTATCGGGGCAAAGGTTACGGAAAGCAGCTTTTAAGACTGGGGGTTCAGGAGCTCCTTGCTAAGAAGGCAAGCGATGTTTTCCTACAGGTGGAGGCACAAAACGACAACGCGCTTCAGCTGTATATTTCGAGTGGCTTTTATGTGACATCCACCATGGATTATTATCTAAAGTAAGTTCAACATATGGTGTTCAAACTCACAAGATTTATCATTAAAGCAATGCTGCCACAATACCTCCAATCATAATGGAAAGTCCATTGATTATCCAAGGATTGGTCAATCTAATGAACTCCTCGTTTTTCAAACCACGCTTATTAAGTAGATAATCGACACTTGGAAAGCCTATCATGCAAGCCAAGCCAATTGCCAGTGAATGATAGGTCTTGATTCCAAATAGCGGTGCAAGTATGACAGCACAAATTGCCAAGGACATAACAGCAACTAGTAGGATGACTATTACAGGAATCAATAGTCCTATAATTGCTTTTAACGGAGTATTTGCTAATGTTTCTAGCAGCAGGGACATTAATCCAAGCAAGAGTAACCCATAGGAGTCGGCACGCGCCAGCGGTTTTTTATCTAAAATGCCAAAATGACCTAACAACGCACCAGAAAACAATGCGACCACTGCAAAATGGATTCCTATTCCTGCAAATAGTTTCAGATGAATCCACTTAGCAACTAATGAAAACACAAGAATTCCACCTAAATAGTACGCTGGTGACTTCATATGCGTTGGGATTCGATCAATCAGCGCATTCTTTTCCTCGTTTACTTCAAATTTACTGCAATTCAATGTATTCGTTTCTTGCATCGCTTTTTTTAGAACAATCTCCAAAATCGGTATCGCAACTGCGCTTTGAAGCATAAAAATCAACCACGGGATTGCTGACAACTCCTTATGTGTTGCAAGCGATGCCACTGAAGTGATAGCGGCAGTGGCACCGCCTCCAAAAACTGGCCCCAATGCAATAAGCGCTATTTCCTTTGTGAAGATTACCGCACTTACCATATAGACCGCCATCAAGCTAAGCGCTACGACCGAAAGTAAAAACGCAAACTCCCTTTTATAACGCCTGAAATCTGAACGATCTATGGCCGTACCTGAATGTATGACTAAAACATTGAATGCGATGAAGCCCACCGCTTTCATGTTGGAAAGTTCGGCGATATCCTTTGGTATCCATCCATAGTGAAATCCTACAACCCCCAAAACTCCAAGCACGAGCGGCAAGCCTAATCTCATTTTAGTCATTCCAGCGATTAGCTGAGAAATAATTACCATTACTAAAAATACCGTTAATGCCACTTCAAACGTATAGGTCATGTCTCCTCCTAAAAAAAGAAGGGTTTCCCCTTCTTTCATAAAGCTTCTTAGTGTGTACTTCCATTTCCACTTCCGCTAAAGGAACCACTGCCAACAATAGGTTGCAGCCAGTTTTCAGACGGCGTCTCTGGAATGACGGGTAGTAAAATATACGAAGGATAATCCGCATCTCGAAAGATTTTGTAATTGATTGTGTTGGCGCTAGGAATCGGACCTAAATGACCGAGTTTACCTTGCCAAGCTTCCTTTTGATGCTCAAAGTTGTCCATTGCCTTAATCTCAATTTCCAAACTCGTTCCGGAATCAAATACCATGCCGATCGGATTAATTTCGATTATGTACTCGTTAATTTCACCAGGAACCACTTTTACCACTCTACTATGGTCATGTACAGGACGTCCAATGTCTGACTTTTCAGCATCATAAGGGTGTGACGCCTTTAAAGAACCCGTTCTGCACAGTGGCATTCTGGTACCACCTTGCGTAATCTGCCATAATTTAACGATGAAGTTCGCATCTTCAGCGTCGATTGAAGCAAACAGCCGCAACTCGATCGGACCTGTAAACTCTGTAGGACGGCTGAATCTATCTGTTCTATAGACAAGTCTTTCCACGTCATTCGTTATATTAGGCGGGCGGT
Source organism: Fusibacter sp. A1 (assembly GCF_004125825.1). Taxonomy (NCBI): domain Bacteria; kingdom Bacillati; phylum Bacillota; class Clostridia; order Eubacteriales; family Fusibacteraceae; genus Fusibacter; species Fusibacter sp. A1. The sequence continues at coordinate 94,931 of NZ_QQWI01000009.1, forward strand.
GAGTGAAGCTATCGGGCGGCAGTGCACCTTCGGGGTCCTTTTCCCATCTGAGCTGCCCAAAAGTTCTAAGGTATAGTTTTCTAAAATCTGTTCTTGCAAGTGGATATTCAGATTCATAACGGTAACCACGTCCAATGATGTTCATTTTAAATGGAGGTTCGTCCAGTATTCCGGTATCAGTACCTTTCATCCAGTGATCATACCATCTTAAGCATTCCTCGTTCATAAAACGATATGGTAGCTCCATACCACCATAAGACTCCATAACACCCGCTCGTTTGACGCAACTTAACTCTTTGGAATTCATAGCGTTAAATACAGGCGCAGACCATCTTCCAGTAGGCGCCCAACCGCATTTGAAATACGTAGGGACCTCCACCTGGTCGTAAATGAATTTCGCGGAGCGTTGCTTCCAAAATTCATCATCTTGTGGATGTAATAAGTAATCCAAGTAAAACGTATGATACCTCGGCGGCCAAGTATTGAACATCTTATTGAAGTAGGAGATAATCGCAATATCAGGGTCTTTTTGAACTTCCTTCATACGTTCTTTCAGCTCTTTCTCACTATACATTTTTTCTGACCAAAGCCTTGGAGTATGCGAAGGGCAAAGTTCCCAGTACATGCTCATGTACGTATTCGCAACCCCGCCATAATAACCGTGTTGGTAGTAATCATCTGTATAAGAGAGTGGCATGATGCAAGTCAGATGAGGTGGCTTCAGTGCCGCAACCAGCATCTGAATGATACCGAAATACGAGTAGCCAGCCATCGCGACTTTTCCATCACATCCTGGGTAATCAGAGCCTAACCACTCAATCACATCGTAACAGTCAAGTTGCTCCTGTGGATTGTAAATGCCATAGAACTCACCTTCTGAAACGCCGATTCCCCTTGGGTCAGGAATGACAAAGGTGTATCCCCTTTGGACGAAGAAATCGATATCGCCTGCCTCGAGACTATGATCGAAATAGTTTGATGATCCCGGCAGTGCGCCGCGCTTCATCGCTTGCATCGTTTTTCCATAAGCGGACCAAGCAAGCAGCGCAGGTGACTTTTCCAGTTCCTTAGGTCGATATATGTCGGCATAAAGCACAACTCCATCTCTTAAAGTAATCGCGACATTCTCCTCTAACTCCACGGTATACAAGGGTTTAGACAACTGGTCCAAGTTCTTTGTATACCTTCTGTCCCAATAGACTGGCACTTTTTCCAGTCCGCTCTTTTTTTGAAACTCATCTAATCTCATATGCTGCCTCCTTTATCCTATGACTTCATAATAAAATAAGTGACAGATTATATCTGTCACTTACCCGACACTTCAATGAAATTAATAATTTTTTGCGCTGTATAATGCGATTTCCGTAAGCGCTTCTTCATCGTGGATCCTGATTTTCCCCCTACCGATAGAAAGGATACCATCACGTTTCCATTCATTCAAGATTACAGAGGCGGTTTGCCTAGCTATCCCGCACCGCTCTGACAAACCTTCTTGTGTAGCCTTGATATACTCCATATCTCGTTTTTCATTTTGCATCATCAGCAAAATGTAGGCAAGTCTTCCTTCAGCGTTAAAATGTGTATACGAAATGGACTTTTGAGCAGATAGCTGAAGTCGCTTAATGCAAAGAGCAAGCACTTCTTGTATCGCAGATTTATTCTGCCAGAGAATTCTAGAAAATAAGTGCGCATTAATTGCAAGTACTTTGACTTTTCCTAAGGCGACTACCGACGTGATATAAGGCTTTTCCAGCAGTACTGCAAGTTCACCGAAGCAGTCGTGTTTTCCACCCTCTTTGATCATTATGGTAAATTCGTTTCCATCAATCGCATATTCAGAGACAGTCCCGCTGAGTACCATAAACACTTGACGGGCTTCCCTACCCTTTCTACACACAAAGTCCTTTGGTTCCAAAAGAACAAGCTCGGAATGGTCAAGCAGCAGTTCAATATCTTCCTCGCCAAGATGGCCAAACATCGCTTGGCATTTCAATTCTTCTTTGATTTTCAGTCTGTTCATCTCAACCTCTCTTCATGTAAATAGTATAGCAAAAGCACATGACTGATGCCATGTGCTAATTTCTTATGCTATCTCTTCTACTAGACTTAACGCGTTTTCCTTATCCACCCACGGCTGATATGGAGTTCGCATTTTTTCGAAGATATCCAGTCCTTCCTTCTTTATTAGATACTGTCTTCTGATGATGGTGTATATGAGTGCCATTGTATAAAAAACTCCCATTGCAAGCCATGTTTTGGGTGTCATTTTCGAAACCACCGAAGCGCCAAGAACATAGCTTAAAACTGCTGCAATTACAACGATAACCTGTGCAATCCAATGAGGAATCTTTAAAAACGAGTTTTTATAACTGAGCGGGAACCGCTTTGGTAAAACAAATACCGTCAAGAAGACAATTGGATTCAGCAGTAGTCCTGGCACCGAAACCATAAGGACTACATCACCTAAATTGAATCCTGCAACGATCGCTGTAATACCGATTAATGAATTGAACCAGATCGAAATCCCCGGTGCTCCAAATCGATTCAGCTTGCTGATCCCAACTGGTAGCAAGCCATCTCTTGCAGCGACAAAATGTGATCTTGAAAACATAAGAATCATGCCGTTTATACTTGTGGCAACTGCCAGCAAAGGTCCGGCAACGATGAATAATGACAGTAATTGCGGACTTAAGAACTGCTGAGCCGCGGTAGCCAAATTGGTTGCAAAATCGTTCCACTGTACAAGTGGAATATTCCCAAGTGACACAAAGCCAACCACCGCAAACAAGACCGAGCATATGATTGTAGAAGTAACAAACACAATTGGAATCGTACGTTCTGGTTTTTCAATTTCATCCGCTGCATACATAAGGACATTCGCACCTATCAAGCTGCCGTGAAGTAATCCCATCGCAGCCCAGATCCGTGTCAGTTTTACGGTTGGTACCAAAACGTCTTGAAGTGTTATGGCAACAGATGGCATCCCTTTGAAGATGAACAATCCCAAAGCGCCAAGTAGCAGCCAAACACAAACAGTCTGCACCCAGCCGCTTACCTTTACACCAAAGGTGGAGATAAATGTGAAGAGCAGAGCGATGCTCACGGCGACAAAAGGCACCGACAAGCTCGGCACAAGCACTACAAAGTACTCTGCAAAGGTCAATGACAGGATTGCGACATTCATAGTACCAAGAACCAATTGGTTGTAGGAATGAATCGCTCCAAGTCCAGGGTGTAAAAGCCTGGTTAAATGCATATAGCTGGCACCATTTGCAGGTAATGCCGAACTTAAAATAACTTCTGGTACTGTTTTAAAAAACACAAAAATTGCTGCTAGGAAAAATCCCCACACAAGCCCATTTCCAACAAGTCTAATCACTAAAGGAGTTCTGGCGAAAATTCCAGCTCCGATAATGCTACCTATGGCCATGAACATGCACATCCAAAACGTCATTTTTTTCATAGTTTCCCCCGATAACAAGACAATTGGTCGAACAGCTAGTGCACTATCTGTTATGGTTCAATTATAAACATCCTCCTTAAATTATACTGTCACATAAACGACACAACAATAAGTTTTCAGAATTGCGCAAAACACCCTTCTTGTCATCCCCTACTTTAAAGAAGCATAAATTAGCTTCTCTAAGCAATAGGCACTTCGATTAATCCGGTCTTCTGTCCATAGATGAAAACAAGCCTGCAATATGCAGGCTTGAGACTGTTAACAAAGTCCAAGAAAGTGGCCTTTGTTCTTTCATATATCAAATTCTCTCGTAGTAGCCTTTTGAACAACTACATTCTTTGGCCTTGCGGTCGCCCTCTTTAAGCAATGTGTTCAAAGAGACACGCATAAAAACACTATAGGCACCACTGATTCCGTATCAACCCACTGCACCTAACATTCAGTAATCCAAGCGATCAATCACAACCTCGCCGTTTTTCTCAAGTTCTCTCAGTAGGTTAATCAGGTTTTCCATTGCTTCAAACGACTTGTCCAAGCTGACCAGTTCATCGTTTTCCAGTTCCTTTTTAAGCTTCAACGCCCTATCTGAGTGCATATTCATCAGTATTTTATTGGTCAAGTAATTGTTGCTGTCCTTTAGTGCGATGACGAGCTGTCCATCCTCACATTTAGATGCCCATGTCCTGATGACCGAGTCCGGCAACCTGGCAAAATCGTCAAAGGTGAACATCGCTTTCATCGTGACTTTCGCGAATTCTGGGTCGCTTTCTCGTAGGGTTTCCATGATATTCTTTTCGGTCTGAAAATCAACGCCGTTAAGAAGCGACTTCACAAGAATCAAATGCAACTCTTCTAAAAAGAGATGTCCATCCATCTCTCCGATTTCTTTTAGGGTCTGCGGTAATAACGTTCCTGTTTGATACAGTTCCTTGAGCACTTTTATTTGAGTCTCAACCTTCAATCGGTTAAATATCCTTATAAATCTCGTATTCATTGAAACCATCTCCTTGATTAAGTGAAAACTGCTGATGTATTCATAGCCATTGTTCTTGTATATTTTCGTTACGGCCTCCAACATTTCTTTTCTCTTAGTAATTCGTTTGGCCTCTTGATCAAGAGCCTTAAGCTTATCTTCAAACAGTGCCGCTACCTTGACACTCTCCTCAACAGAAAGTACTTCAAGTATTTCATTCAAAGAAAAGCCTAGATTTTTTAGCAGCAAGATCTGCTGTAACCTTTTCATCTCTTTCTCGCTGTACATCCTGTAGTTCGAATCAGTTACAGCCGCACAGGACAATAAGCCAAGACTCTCATAATGTCTTATGCTCCTTGTGGACACCCCTGTCCGTTTTGAAAGATTGCCTATCGAAAATAGTTTTTCCATCCCATGCTCCTAAACTATGCGCTATAGTTAATCTCATTATAAACTTTGACACTACGTTAAAGTCAATGATTGTGAAGATATTTCGCGCCTTTAAAAAGATAGCCTACTCCAAATCAAAATCATCCATTTCGATTTCAAATGTCTTCTTGCTCATACGGATTCTGACAACGCCGTAAATAACCAATAGGATGAATGTCGGGATATTCATCTTTAAAAATACAACAAGCGTGCTTGCTGCGAAGTTCTGATTGACATCACGGGTAGTTTCAGTCGTCACCGACGATACCAACTGTCCATCTTCATCAAAAACTTCCATCGTACCGCTTGAGCTGTAAGGAACCAAAGCCGCCACAACTAGCAAAGAAATTGCAAGAAAGATTACCGGTAGGATTAACCCTTTACCTTTTTTAGGTGCCTTTGACCAGTGGATCTGCAAGCTAATCATACCAAGAATAAAACTGATAAACAAAATGTATTCAACATATCACCACCACCCCTTCACATGAATCGGCCTATCTAGTTTCATCGAGTACTTGACTGCGTTGATTTGAAGTCTCCATGTCCCATTCTCAAAATCACTCGAAGGCTCATTTGAATTAGGTGGATAATAGCTTTCTATTTCATCCACATACGAGATGGTCTTCACTCTCCAGTCATTATCAAGAAACCATAGGACCGAAGGATCCACTTCATGATACTCACCTTTATCATCAATCGCAACCACCTCATTGTCGATCCACTTGCTACGCACATGATTGCTGTTAAAATGCCATTCATACTCCAAATGCTCATAAGGCTGATCCTTATAATTAAGGTCGGTAATTTTAAGCTTCACAGGCTTATCGCTTATTTTTTCAACCAGCAACTCCCCTTCTAAAAAGGGTATTCTTTGTGGAATTCCTTCTAACTCCTCTACCACAATTTTGGGCTCTCTGATGTTTAATACGGCACCGTCAAAGCTCAGCTCACGTAGTTTTTCAAAAGCTACAGGAAAGTAAGACAAGTAGATGCCGTCCTCTTGCCAGCCGCTACCTAAGAAGACCTCACGCAGTTCATGTCCGTTGATGCTTAACTCTCCAAGTCTTAACGCAAGATTCTCAAACTGCTTGGTACTCGCGCTCGAAACAGTATCTACCCCGTCTTTTGTGATGGCAATATCATAAATCAGCCTTGTTTCTGTTGGGGCTAGGATCAAACGATCAAAGGTGAGATTCGCTTTATGATTTTCATACGGAAGTTCAATGATTTTTTTAATGTCAAGCGGATAGCTTTCGGCATTCAGCCTTTCAAAGGGAATCGTAAAACTCCAGTCGCCCTTTAACATCTCACCGTCATCTGAAACAAGCTGACCGATCCTTAAGTTGAAGTCTCCTTGACTTAGCATCATAGGGGCGAATTTTAAGAGTATTCGTCTAGTTTTTACACTGCTACTGGCAGACACTAGATCGGCAGATCCTGCGCGGTAATAGCCAATATAGTCCCATTCCGGTTGATCAAAAAGTTCAGCGTGATTCAAAACTTCAAATCCCTGTTCAGAGTAGTCCACTTTCCAGTAGCTGTCGTCTTCGCTTTCTACCGTTACATAGACATAGGTATTTAGTTCATCTGTCACAAGGCCTTCAACTGTCACTGTAATTCCCTGGTCTTTGGCTTTCAAGTCCATCTTTTCCAAAGGGTAAGCATTTAATATCTGATCGTAAGCGGTCGTTTCATCCACAACCCATGAAAGCACGGTCGTTGCCGAAGCATAGACTGCAAGTGACATTAAAACAAGTAGCAAAGCTACTTGTGTAAGTTTTTTCTTTTTTTTCATCAATCTTACCCCCCAAGTAATTGTCGCAGCTTCATTAAGTTCTCTCTGGACACGCTTTTTTGCCCAAATCAATTGCTACCTTTTCAGCTTACTAAATTTAAAATCGTTTGTGGGTGATTTAAGATAAATGTAATATAAATCCTATTCTGATAGTAATGTGTAGGTCTAATCAATTAAAAACCTTGCTGTTCTACTCAACTAGAACAGCAAGGTGCTTTGTATTTACCAGTCTTAAACGCGCAACTGGTCATTACAGGACCGGTTGCAGCAGACCTTTATAAGCTGCTTGGTATTTCTATGGTGAAGGTGGTTCCTTTTGCAATTTCACTTTCGCATTTTATCTTGCCATTCAATTTTCCCGTCACTATATTATAGACGACGTTAAGACCAAGACCACTGCCGCCTTGTTGCCTATTGGTCGTAAAGAAAGGATCGAATATTCTCTTTAAGTTCGATTCAGAGATTCCTTTACCGTTGTCCGAATAGATCAATTCCAACATGTCATTGTCGGTTTGAACCTCTATTTTTATGATGCCTTTCATCTCACTTGTAAAACCGTGTTTAAGGGTATTCATGATTAAGTTGGTCAAAATCTGTGAATATGCGCCCGGATAGCTTTTAAGAATAACGTTTGACTCACACCTAATGTCAAACTCATGATCGGTACGGCTGTATTCATGCTTTAAGCTCAAAATTACGGCATGGATAAACTCACCAAGGTTAAATTCTACCGCATCCTCGTTGGTCTGACTGATCGCGATTTCTTTAAAACTATTGACTAGGTCAGAAGCCCTGCTTAAGTTGGTTTCGATAATCTGGACGCTCTCCTGCATGGTTTCGATATACCTGTTAAATGATTGCTTGGTCAACTTGCCGCTAGTTAGCGATTCCATCGTGCTGTCATTGGTATAGCCCATAAACGAGGTAGCGGTAATCGCCACACCAAGGGGAGTATTGATTTCATGGGAGATTCCAGATACCAAGCTGCCTAAAGAAGCCATTTTTTCACGGTCCATCAGCTCTTTCATCGTTTCTTCCAGTGCGAGTGTTTTTTCTTCAATCGCCTTTTCAAGCCTCAGTCTCTCGTTTAAATGCAGTTCCGATAGTTCTGTCTGTGCGTTTACTAAGTCTGTAATATCGTTATTGGTTCCAATAATCAGCCTTATCTCATTGTCATCGTCACAAAGTGGTATCAAGGTCACATTCAGGATTCTTGTGATATTGCTCTGAGTAGCGAATTTCATGACATAGGTTACCAGCTGATTGGTCGCAACCACCTTTTCAAACGCACTTGTAGCATCTTCAATATTCGTTTGCGTAGAAAACAGGTCACTGAAGTGCTTTCCGACAATCTGATCACTTTTAAGTGCGGATACCGTTTTAAACTTTTTATTTACGGCAACAAAATTGCCGTTTTTGTCGAGACTGTAAATCATATCTTCTGAATTTTCGATAAGCATCCGGTACTTTTCTTCTGATATCTCCAAGTTCTCAAAGGACTTTTTCAAGTGGCTCGCCATATTGTTGAACGCATCTACCAGCTCATATGTTTCATAGAGTGGTATGCGCCCAGATTCCAGTTCAATATCCCAATTTCCTTCAGACATCTTAAGCGCCGCATCCGCTCCTTTCAATATGGGGGCAGTCACTAGGCTTAAGAACCACATGCCAATAAACACCAAAAGCAAGATAAATGCCGAAACGACCAAGAGCGTGACAAGCTGCCTATTTTGAACGGTTCCCATAATATCCGATTCGGGAACAGCAATATTTATCCGCCAATCCAGCCCGATTTCCGGTGCGATTTCCGATGTCATCATGTAGTAATAATCGCCATCCAAACGAACTCGGTTGATACTGCCTGAAACGACCGCATCGTTACTCAGATAACCGGCACTCTTCTTAATTAAAGGATCTTCACTTTGCTTCGCATCGATAGCGTCCGCAGTCTGAGCTTCCAGATCAATCATAAGAAAAGGACTTTCCGATGACTGAGATATGATTTGTCCTTTGTCGTTAACGATGTAAATCACACCTGTTCCTTTTGTCTTATCTTCTTTTAAGAAACTTGTGATACCAGTCAGCTTTATATCAAACTCGGCGACACCGATTAGCTCACCTTTATCCGATAGGATTGGATTGATAGAAGAAATCGTAGTTTCCGCCTTCTCATCTGCATTGATATAGATTTGAGACCATGTAAGTTCTTTTGTCTCAACAGCTGGTGTGTACCAAGGCCTTATCGTCGGATCATAGCCTTCATAACTTGCTAAAAGCTCAGTATCCATCGTCTCTCCAGCATAAATATCTAGCATATAGTCCGTTCGAATATCTTTTAACATTAGACTTTTGGTCATATCCTCATTGACCCGAACCCCGATATAGTTTTTTCTTTCATCTCCAAAACTGATAACAGATACCTGAGGGAATTTGTCGTACATTTTCTCATAAAACTCCAAATAGACGGACTGAATTCTTTCATAGTCGTCATTTTCCATCTGGATGGCATCCTTTATTCTCAGCCCCACCACTTCATTCATCTGATGGGGTTCAATCATAAATGCCTTTAGTCGTTCATCTGTGTTTTCTTTTAATAATTGAACAATTCTAGTCCCTTGTTCTTCCGCTAAAAAATCATAATCCGATTTCCAGGTGATTACTAAAGTAAGAAGGGTTGCCAGCATAATGAACATCAATGGTATAAGAACGGCGGTTTTCAACTTAATCAATTTTGGCATTTCTTTCTCCCCTCTACACTCTTCAATTCCTCTGTTTACATAATACCATTTATATATCGAATTATTCGGAAAATACAGAAAAAAACCATCTGATTGTATCGCGCGAACGCTATTAAAAATGACCGCTCCTAGGATCGGTCATTTCTTTTTTTTAGCTTTACCCTATCTGCTTTCATCCTCAAATTTATCTGCAAGCTTCACATATTTATCATATCTCTCATGACCGGTTTTCAAAGCGGAGATACAGGTATTATAGATTTCATCCTGATGTTCAACAATTAAGTCGAATACCGTACATCCATGCTTATAAACAAATTCCCGCCTGAGAACCTCAATAATTTTGTCTAGTGACAACCCTTTTCGGTAAGGTCGTCTTTCTGCAAGAGCAGTGAACACATCCGCATAAGATAAGATATCCATTTCTATCGTTATCTCACCCTTTGTGTAATTATCGGGATACCCCTTACCCTGGTGATTTTCGTGGTGATGCGATGCCCATTCCGCAATCTCGTTTAACTCTTTTGGCATAAAAAGAATCTTATTGGTGTAGTAGGCATGTTCTTGAATATGTTTTTGTTCCTCTGTTGTCAGCGGACCTTCTTTTTCTAAAATTTCAGTGCTGATACCTATTTTACCTATATCATGCAATAAGCCTGCTATTTGGATCTTCTCGCATGTGGATTCATCTTTTCCACTTAGTTGCGCTATTTTAAATGCGACTTGACTGACTCCATAGGAGTGCGCACTTGTGAACTCGCTGCGGCAGTCGATGATCTTAGAGATCGTAAATGCCAGTTGAGACAAGACGCTTGTGTTCATCTCAAAGGATAAGAGTTCAGGATCCAATTTTTCAAGCACCTCACGCATAGAGGTGTTATCGATATCCAGCCAAAAACGGTCTGGTTTGGACGCCTCCATAAAGGCCTTATAAACTTCAGGGTGAAACAGGTCCTTGGACCGTTTTGTAATTTCTTCTCTTACTTTCATCGTTTGAAGCAAGACCGGCTTGGACTGATCGATTGCAATATCCACCCGGTCCGCTAAATGAAGCACATATGCTTCAATCGGAACAGGTCCAATTTCCTTATGGAATCGACCGTCATCGCTGTATGCCCAGTGGTGGTAGAAGATTATTCTCGCAAGAGGCTTAAAGGGATCAAAGGACTCCAGCATGTATGATCCCAATCTCGCATGCGGGTGTGGGTTTTCTATGTCTATCTGAATCAATTTGTCACGTTCACTGATTTTTAGCGCACCGATATCATGAAGCGATGCTGCCAGGACTACCCTATTTAGCTGTTCAGTCGACAACTTCATCTTCCGTCCGATATGCCACGAGATGATTGCGACACGACGGTGATGATTCTTCAGCAAAAAATTGAAGAGATCGATGGACTGGATAAATGAATAGATTAAGTCTTTCGCCCTTGTACTCATAAGCCCTCATTTCCTAAATTGATCCTGTTATTTATGGTTATATCGTTTGATACCCAGATATATACGATTCACCCTTGACAATTTCATTATTTAAGGTGTATTCAACTACAAAAAAACCGCTACCCAAAATATCACTTTCGCATTTTGATGTAGCGGCTAGTTACTAAGTATTAATGACTGCTAATATAATTTTGCGCATTTTTCGTCTGTTCGTCGTTCAATCCTTTTTCAAGAGCAAGTTCAAAATATACTTTTGCCTGCTCCACGTTTTGCACCGAATAACTGCTGTAGCAAAGAGCAATTCCGTAATAACCGGTCGCAGCATCCGGAGTCAGTTCGTTTAACGAAGTAAACGCCTCGATCGCCTTGGTGTAGTCGGTGTTCGAGTAATAGGTCCACGCCAGACCACCTAAAGTGGCAGAATCATTTTTATCAAAAGTTCGTGCCTTTTCGTAATATCCTATCGCACGGGCATAGTTCTTATCCACCACATTGTGGATATACGCCAAGTTCTTGATTGCGGTAATCTGATTGGAATCAAGATCTAAAACCTTTTCGTAAGTCTGCTTTGCCGCCGTGTAATTTTTAGAATTGAAGTCGCTGTTGGCAGATGCCAGAACGTCTTCGACAAGCTCGATCTTAAGCGATACCGTTTTCGTGGTCGCATCCCACCCCACTTCACCGCCAAACAGATCGGTGATCACGCGAACCGGTACAAAGGATCTACCAAGGCGCTTTGTCACCGGCATATCCATGATGGTGATCTCACCGTTCACGTCAAGCTCGTTACTGCCCATTTTCATTTTAATGACTGTACCGTAACGGGTAAGGGTAATCGATGATGTCGCTGGGTCCCATCCCACCTGGGCGCCTAAGGCCTCGGCGATTCCTCTAAGTGGGACTACCGTTCTGTTTACCGACTTTTCAACAAATGGCTCCGCATCGAAAAACAACGGCGCATCGTTGAGCATGATCGTGATCAATGGCTGTTTCAGTTGGCTGACAACCACCGCATTGCTGATATTGCGGCCAGGCCCTGCGACATAGCTTCCACTTGCATAAAGCGCGCTTGATCCACCGCCATCAAGGTTGATGGCATCGACCATGCCAAGCGCCTTTGCAATTTCCGCAGCTTCCAGCACTGTAACATTCGACAGCACCGCCATGCCTACCACACCGTCCTGCCGTACACCGATGATACTTCTGCCGGCTTTGTTTTCAGTGATCTTCGTCTCGGTGAATCCTTCTGATTTCGCATCAGCGATGATTACTCCGTCTTTAACAAGAATAGGACCGGCTCCGACGCCCGTTCTAACCGTCTCAAAATAGGAGTTAAGTAGTTCCTTGTCGCTATTTTCATATCTGATTCTATAATCCGCAGTGTAGCCCAACTTAAACACATCCAGCACATTTTGGTTTTTCGTCAAAACCAAAAATCCTTCACTTGGAATATCGAAAGCCCCTACACTAATGACTGTAACAATTCCCTTTTCAACTTTCACAGCGGTAAAATCGTGAGTTGGTTTTGGACCGTCATAGTCCTTATCAAATAGCATCACCGTATCGGCGCTTCCGTAATAATGGTTGATGTTCCAGGCATACCAGTTGAAAGGCCACAACCACTGGTCTTGCGTACTGCCTTCAATAAACATTCTGCCGTCGATCACATCCGCATGATTCGATCCGTCAACCGTGAACATCGAGCCTTTATTTGAGATATGCTCTACAACACCATCGCTAAGGATTGTACCTTCCGCCTGCATATCGGTGTATGCGCTAAAAAAAGTCCCGTTGATACCGGCTAAGGCGGTCTCCTGCTCGCTGTTGACCGAATCCACTATCTCTTTTAAAGGAGCGGTCTGACCGATCTTATCTTTCGCCGCGACCGAATTGATTCGAACACTCTTATCCGTTAAATCAGCCCAGACTACAGTCACGGTCTTCGTAACACCATCCACTACGATCGTTTCGGTTTTCTTTTCCACCGGCTTGCTCATCCCAGAATCCGCAAATGCCAGATTACCGAATACCAGCACTACACATAAAATTAATCCTACAGCTTTTTTCATCAAACCCTCCAAAAAATATAAATACACCTAACACATATTTACTAAGTATATCGTATATATTAGGTCTAATTTATTAAAAAACTATGATTTAAGTATGAATGTTCTTGTTTACTTCAAGTTGATGACGCCAAAAATCTCAAGTAGGCCGGCAACCGTGATCGCGCTACCTATTACAAGGTATATCACCGTTGTGATCCCATCCCCCATCAACTTTCGCATCCTCTTTGCTTTTCTGCTCTCCCAATAAAACGACGGTTTAATCACTGTGCAAATCAATGCAAACAGGCCAGCAGCTAAGATTATGAATCCCATAACTCGATCTCCTTTTTTTGATCATCATGAGCGGATTGCTTTCTTACTATTATATCATTTTCTAGCAAGTGCCACCACAATCTTATCTTTCTTGATTCTTCAACCAGTTCATAAACGGTTTGGTCTCTTTCTTCATACGTAACCTTGCAAGCACCAGTTTTAGTGCGACTCCAAGTCTCTTGATCGGATTCTTCTCTCCATAAAGATTGCCGATTGTGTTCTCTTTGCCATCCATGATATTCCACGAAAGCAGTGGTTCTACCGGTGGACAGCCTGGTGTCGCGTAGGCTGTACCACCTTCTGCTTCAATTGTAGCTTTTAATCCCATTGCGCACCGTCCCATCAGGTGAACGGGTTGATCCAGATCCACGCCTTCTGGAATCTTGCGCCCCTTGTAGCTTCCAACAATTACCTGAGTTCCGGCACACTTCTCATAATACCCTAATGACTTCATCCTCACAAGATTGAATGATGTAAGTCCCTGACAAGTCGAACAGGCCATGCCGACATGTACGTCATACTCCGGAAAAGCTTCGAAGCCTTCAAGGTATGGCATCCACAGCTTCTTCTTCACATCCTTTATGGGTGTGCCTAAAATTTCGATTTCCTCTTCCTTGTACACACCTAAGCCTCTTTTGGCAACAGCACCAAAATAGTCGATTTTTTCAATTGGTAGTTCCGCAATCCTGCAAGCCGTCGCATCGAGTGCGACCATGTCTTTACCAGCCAACACACACCCTATGTGAATTGGTGTTCCAGCATGCGGACCGTAACCCTCCATCGGATTGATCATATCAACAATCGTCAAATCGGGCTGAACGACCGATCCAAGGTCCGCGACAGCTCCTGCCAGATTTGTGGTATGCATCACCACGTGGTGTTTGTCTTGAACCACTCCCTTAAGGTTTTTAAGGGCGCAACTAAAGACCATTGAAGTATGCGATTTAAAAATCGGTAGATTGATAAAATAATGGCCCTCATTTAAAAGAAAGTCAGGCAAGTCCACATGGGTAATGCTACATGTCGGATTATCCACAGCTTGAGTCACTAGGTTTTTATAGCTCTTAATGTCAATCAGCTGATCAACGCCTTCTTCTCGTGCAACTTTGGCAATGCCGCTTGATTCCAGGCAATCAATGGTTTTACATCCGACAGCGGACGCCTCTGCGATGATGATTGATTTAGGATTCGTCTTTTTCACTTCTTGAATGACTGCACGTAGAAACTCAGGGCTTGTATTGATCGCGGTTTCTGGGCCACCTTCATGTCCGGCATTTGGCTTTAAGACAATGGTCATGCCGCTTGGAATACATTTTTCCACACCGCCTAAAAGGTCAAGCGCCGTCTTAACCATTTCCTGTGCGGTTGTCGCTTTAGCAATTGCTACTTGAGACTTCATAATACCCTCCCATAAGTTTAATTTCGGAACACATGTAACATAAAATCAATATATGGTATACTATTTCTAAAGTCAATCTTATAGCCATAAACGGAACACAAGGAGATACTATGTACCACATTTCAAACGACAAACGCTCAAAAAATTCAGCCAAGTTTCTCTATGAAGCTCTTCTTGTCTTAATAAAAGAAAAAAGCCTGACACACATCACGGTTTCAGATGTGGTCAAGCAGGCTGGTATCGGTAGAACCTCCTTTTACAGGTGTTTTGATTCCATCGAGGACATTCTACAGTATCACTGTGACAAAAGCTTCGAAAAATGTGGTGACTATATGCATCATATGGTAGTTGTCGAAAAGAGATATGCCCCCGAAGAAACCTTCATCAAACCTTTTTTGGAGTTTTGGAGTAGCCGCTTTGCGATTATCGAAACCCTTATAGCAGTCGATCGCACAGACATCATCAGCAAGGGTTTTAAACATATGATTTCAGAACTAAAAGCCCTTTATCCCAAAGTCGACATTCCTTATTTTGACTATTTTGTCGAAGTCCGAACCGCCATCGCCGTCGCCCTGCTTATCCAATGGATCAAAGACAACAGAAGGATTTCACCTTCGCAGATTGTAGAAGTCTTTAAGGATCAGATTCTGCTTGATCAGTTACTTTATGATGTTGCTGTTGGGAGTGATAGGTAGTATATGCATTAATTATCTGAGTTTCAAGTTATTTACTAAAACTCGCTTTCCATTTGTATGTTCCTCAAACTATTTTACCGCATTCATCCTCAACCCAAATATGAGCGGGGATTTCTTCTGCAAAATCATACCCTAGTGATTCAGCCAATCTTCTTGAGCCTTCTTTACATGCCCACGAACACCAATTGGGTTCGATATCATCCTTTAGCAACTCATTAATCAATGAAAACGCAGCCTCTTTTGCGTATCCCAAACCACGATACTCTTCTTCAGTGGCAACATCAATCTCAGCATGCCCGTTACCTAACATGAATCCAGAACAAAAGCTTACACAAGTTTGTTCTACAAAAACCCTGCAGATAGGATATTCGATACTTGACCCATTCTCTTTCTCTAAGGCGATCTTCTTCTCAGTATTCAAACTTTCGCTTCTATTTTCATACCTTTCATAAAACTTTTTCCTATCCAACTTATACAAAACCCGCTCATCCCTTATGCCATTGTGTCTCTTAAACACTTCATCCAACACGCCATTCCAGCTTTGACTTGGGCTAAACACGATTGCTTCTTTTTCTTTAGAAGTATAAAGGTACTGCTTGAATATCATATCGTCGACAAGATCGACTACATTTTGAGCACTCGAATCGCCTGCAATGAAATGAAAGGCAAATTGAGTAAACAGAACTGCAATTTTTGGATCTACTTCATCGTCAACGTATAGGCTACCATCATATTGTCCTTCTAATGATGAATAGATAACCGGTATGTTATGAGTGAACTCTTCAAACATATGAAAATACTTTTTCTTTTCCTCTTCTTTTACTTTAATCATTGTGAACACCTTCCCCTAGCAATACCGCCATCTTAGATTCTTCCATATTTGCAATTTAAAAGCTGATTGCACTAGTATAACATATAAAGTAATTAAAGTTGCTTCAAGTCGTTAGCCGTAATCTCTAATTTATAAGAATATCTACTCATGATGTACACCTTGATTTAATTCTACTAAAAAGACCCAATAAAGAGGCACTTTTTATAAGTGTCTACTCTATTGGGTCCATTTTAAATCTAAATGAAACCTTTTTTACTTAATACTATTTCTTTTTAGAATTTCCTTTGCCTTTGTTCTTAGCTGCCATTGATTTTTCAATGATTTCGTAAGAAAATTCAACTGGAGTAGTCACTCTTTCAGGAGCAGCGTACCATACGATCATGTATGTGTTACCCGCTTCACCAAAACCTTTAAGCATCATCGCTTCAGCTTCAGAGATATTCGTTGGGTCAAAGCTAAGTACAGTGTATTCAGATTTTTCATTGCCTTTGCCAAGTGCTTTTTTCTCGTTGATAAAAGTTACTTGGTACTTTACTTCTATTTTATTGAGATCTAGAAGCGTTATGAAACCATCAGTAGAATCACTAGTGTTCATGTAGCCGATTTCTGGAATTTCGATGTTATCGATAAACCAACCAGTGTCATTGTATGCACCATCAGTCATGTAATGGAAGTTGATGTATACTTTTGACCCTGCATATGGAGTCAAGTCAAATTCCTCTACTGTCCAATCATCATAATAGCCAGAGAAACCTTCACCGTCAGCTAGTTTTTCCTTGATAGGCAAAGCACCATCAGGATCAATTGCGTTAGTCGTATTATCGTTAGTTAGTGTAGTCCAGTTCAGGCCATCTGTAGAAATTTCAACAAAACCGAAGTCCCATTCTATTTCAATATCGATGAAGTTATCAAACTTAAGTGTTGCAGTGTCAAGACCTGTTAAGTCAGCTTCGAAAACTAAAGTGTTTGACTTATCATCACCTTCGTTCCCCCAGAATACATTGTTGTCTGAACCAAGAGGATCAGCTACAACTTGCCATGGAGTAGGTGGAATCGGTAAGAAATCAATACCATCCATAACGATGTTATCCACCTTGTTGAACTGATTAATTACTTTGTAGTCAGCCCCCCATGCTGGAACGCCATCTTTATCAGCTTCAAGAGCAGCTTCCATGTTAACTCTTACATCGATTGTTTCAAAGCCATAAATACCTGACTCTTCGTAGTCAACTGCTACAGCAACTGAGAATCTTCTGAACAATTCTTCAAAGTCAATACCAGTGCCAAACTCATCTAGGACATGGTTAATTGCTGCAATTCCTTGGTATTCACCGTCAGTAGCAAGAGCTTTAACAAACTCAGTGCCATATTGCTCATACATATAAAGTGTCAATAGGTAAGCTTGACCATAGTCCGAAAGAGTTTCAGGCTTTAATCCAGCATTCTTATACTCATCCCAAGTTACTAGTGAGTTTTCTGGGTGGTCTAAGAAGTAATTGACATGACCCATTGGGTGATTACCTAAGCATAGGTATTCAGCGAAGTCAGACATACCTTCATTGATGAAAGTTTCTTCCGAACCATCGTTATCCCTATGAATCAGATGTTGGAACTCATGCGCGACAGTACCTTGGATATCTTCAAGGTCTCTATCCCAACGAGCAGAGTCGATTGTAATAATGTTTCTATCCATTAATTGCTCAAGTGTTCCCCAGAAGAAACCGGCAACGTAGAATGGATAATTCTTATCGAAATAATTCTCGTCTTTTACATTGTCAACAAGCAGGATGATTTTGTCATTTCCATCTTCTGAAGTATAATAGTCTCCCGGTACGTCACCCCAATAGGATAAAACTGCATTACTGCCCATGTGACTATCAGGCGTACCAAAGAATTCAGTGTCCTTTGGATAAATTGTACTTTCAAAGGAATCTCTCATTTCATCAACTTGCTCTTGAGTAATAACATGAGCAGGTCTTTCATCACCTTCAGCAAATCCTAAGTCGTTAGCAACCCATATTTCAATATGGTCGCCTATGCTTCTCAAAGTGAACGTTTTGAAATCAGCAAGATAGGTAGTAAAGTCAAAATCTACAGCAAATAATTTTGAACCAAAGTTTTCTGTAAACTCACCATCTGCTTCTTCTTCAGCAACCGGTTCCTCATCGAAGTTAATGTTCGCAGCAGCTGCTCTAAGTTGCTCTTCAATTTTCTTGATGAATGCTTCATCTTTTGATAGAGTCTCAAGTTTTCCCGTTAAATCGATCGTATTACCATAACGGGCTGCAAACTCTTCCATAGACATTTGCTTGTCGTTACCCATTGCACTTACAAATGACATATTGAATATCATCATAATGGCTAATGTCACTACTAAAACTTTTTTACTCATTTTAAACATTCGTTCCCCCTAAAGTTTCTTTACATCCCAACTAGTGAAACCCCATATTTCACTTACAAGCTAGATGCATTCCTATTCTATCCATTAATTACCGTATTGTAAATATTATATATAGAAAATTCAGAAAATTAAGGTTTAGTTAAGGTTCCTCTAATATTGTGTATTTGCAATGGTTACAACCTAAAAATCAACTTAAATATTTTTTATACCCCATTATTTATTGGATTAAAACGGCTAAAATTATTATATTAGTAATTTCCAATTCCCATGGAGTTGTGGATTAGAAGTACCCCTCTAACCTGTTGCTGATTTTTGTCAGTTTTCAGTACTTGGATAATATCATTCTGATAAGTTAAAGTGGTTAAAAAAAATCTTGGTGACAGTCACTCAAATCAAGACTGACTTAACACCCTAATTAAATATAGTGGTTTGATAAAATTATAATGTACTAAAACCGGTCTCCACCTCAGTGACTGTCACCAAGGTGTGGTGTACACGCTTGTGTGTTGAAGCACATATAGCGATAATGCAAATTGCTGCATATTGCTTCCAAAAGATGAAACCGCTTGACCTGAAATAGGTTTAGAAAAATTCCTATCTTCAAGTAGTTTAAAGTTCATTTGCTCGTCCGATATTTTTAGAATAAATCATTGACTGAAATGAAAGTTCATCTTGATTCGTATGTCTAGAAAAATCATAATTGAATTACACTGACTGGGTATAAGTTAATTGTGTTGTTAAACCAGCTTTAATAAAATGGATGTTAAAGGAGTGATTTAGTGAGTAAGTATGAATCACCTGATTATAAGGTTATTTTAAATGATGACCCCTTTGAAATTAGAGAGTACATCGATTTTTTTATCATCGAATATGATGATAACAATGACCCCGAAATTGAGAGTGGTTTTGGTTCTTTGTTTAGCTATATTTCGAGTGATAATAAGGAAAAAGAAAAAATCTCAATGACTGTACCAGTAATTGAAGAAATATCTCAAGGTAAAAAGAAAATGGCTTTTGTCGTTCCAAGTAAATTCGGAGACAAGATACCAGAACCAAATAATGCAAATTTATCTGTGAGGAAGTTCAATAAAGGATTATTTGGTGTAATAAAGTATTCAGGTTTTTCGAATACAAAAAAAGAAATAAAAATGCAAAAGAAACTCAGTGAATGGATCAAAGAAAATGGTTATACAACCCAGTCAAATTATATGCTTGCCTTTTACAATGCACCATTTACACCTCCGATGCTTAGAAGAAATGAAGTATGGGTTCGTATTATAAAAGAATGAGTTCTATTTAATGCGAATATAGACACTGATGGGAATGTTGGACAGGATGTAGTCGAAATTAATTATCAAAAGCCATATATCTGCCACCCTTGCCTCAACTTAATTTTGACGATTTGAGATGGTTTGGGGGCGAATAGAGGTATGATTGTATGCTTTGCGGATTAGTGAGGTTTTTGAGGAAGGATAGGTTGTTGAAAGAGTTAGATACTTAGGTTTAAGGCCTCCGGCGGCGCCTCTTCGGAATAACAAAATACGTTATCCTGTCCGGTGGGGGTCCCGTGAACATAGTACGTTCGCTCATGCTGAATAATTCCGCGAACACTGATTTAAGAGATTTAAGTTGCTAAACGTTGTTTACAATACAAACCAACAGGCGCGGGGCATCTATGAATAAACTACATTCATAGCATCCGCACCAAAAAAAAGAAATGACTGATCGTTAGATCAGTCATTTCTTTTTTTTGGTGCGGATGGAGGGATTTGAACCCTCACGCCCATACAGGCACTACCCCCTCAAGGTAGCGTGTCTGCCGTTCCACCACATCCGCGTCACAATGATTAGTATATAATCATCGGGCTTTGCTGTCAATAGTTTTTTATTTTTTGGTTTGTAATGCGCTAATGTCTTTGTATTCTAATTTTTCTGAATACAGATAACTGTACCAGTGTTCGAATTTTTGGACCTTTTGAATGTAGTTTTCTGTTTCTGCGAACGGGATGTTGCTTAGGGTTTGGCCGTCGTTGGAGCAGGTTTTGTCGGATAGCCATTTTTTGACGTTGCCTGTGCCTGCGTTGTAGCCGCTGAGGACTTTTACCATATCGCCGTCGTATAGCCTTATGAGGTAGGACAGGTACCAGCTACCCAGGTTGATGTTGGTTTTTGGGTCTAGGATATTTATTGTTTCTGGGTCGATTCCATTTTGTACGGCGGCCCATTTTGCGGTGGCTTCTGTGAGCTGCATGAGTCCTTGGGCGCCTTTTGAGGAGACGACTTCTTCTCTGAAGCGGCTTTCTGTTCTGATTACTGCTGCGATTAGCACTGGGTCTACTTTGTGGTAGCTTGCGGATTCTTTGATGAATGCTTCGTAGCCGATGGGGTAGTAGGATCTGATACCTAGGTAGCCTGCGCTTGTGAGTGCGAAGAGAAGCATGCATAGTATGAGCGTTCTGAATTTTGTCCGTGGTGTCACATGCGCCTCCTGGAGCTTTATTTAAGTGATGGTGATAACGAGTTCATCGAGTTGGTGGTAGAGGTCTGCGAGTCCTCTGTTGTTGTCGATGTAGACTCTTGCGAGTTTCTTTTTTTCTTCTAGGGTCAGCTGTGTGACAATCATCTTTTGGGCGTCTTCTTCGCTTAGGTTGTTTCTTGAGATCAGGCGGTCGAGTTGTACCCGCTTATCCACAACCATGAGCCAAACATCGTCTACCATCTCGTGCAGTCCGGTTTCGATTAAAAGCGCGGCGTCGATGATGACGGCTTTGCAGCTGCGGTCGTCTTCGAAATGCACGATGCGCTGGGTGATAGCGCTGCGAATGCTGGGGTGTACGATTTGGTTCAGCTCTTTTAGTTTTACCGGGTCAGAAAACACGATCTGACCCAGTTTTTTTCGGTTGAGTTCGCCTGTGGGTAAGAGGATGTCTTCTGAGAAACTATCCACAATCTTCTTTAGGGCAGGCTTTCCAGGTTGTACGACTTCTCTTGCAATCAGGTCGGCGTCGATGATAGGTATGCCGCAGTGTTCGAGATACCTTGATGCCGTGGATTTACCGGAAGCGATTCCTCCTGTGAGTCCTATGATTTTCATTGAGCACCTCTATTTCGCGTCAAACCAGCTGTCTCCCGTATGCATGTCTATGCTCAGGGGTACTGACAGTTCGACTGCTTCGAGCATACATTTTTCGAGCAATGCCTCTACTTTTTCTATTTCGTCTTTTTTGGTGTCGATGATCAGTTCATCGTGTACCTGTAGGATGAGTTGGCTTTTAAGACCCGATTCTTTTAAGGCGTTGTAGACTTTGATCATCGCAAGTTTGATGATGTCTGCGGCGCTTCCTTGTATCGGGGTGTTCATCGCCATACGCTCTCCGTATTGTCTGATGTTGAAGTTCTTGTTCTTGATTTCAGGGATGAATCGCTTTCGACCTAGGATGGTCTCGGAGTACCCTGTCTTTGAACAAAACTCCTTACATTCATTCATATACCCTTTTACGTTAGGATATTTCGCAAAATAGTTTTCGATATATTCTTTTGCCGTTTTTCTTGTGATCTTAAGTGTCTCTGACAGTCCAAAGTCGCTCATGCCGTAGACGATTCCGAAGTTGACTTCTTTGGCCCTGCTTCTCAAATCGGGTGTCACCTCGTCAAGTGGTGTCTCGAACACCTGTGATGCGGTGAGCGCGTGTATGTCGATGTTTTCTGTGTAGGCTTTTTTTAGCATAGGGTCGTTCGACATGTGCGCAAGCACTCTCAGTTCGATTTGCGAATAGTCGGCGTCCACCAGTACGTTACCCTGACTTGCGATGAACACTTTTCTAAGCTCTCTGCCCATCTCCAGTCTAATCGGTATGTTCTGAAGGTTGGGTTCGGTGCTTGATAGCCTTCCTGTGGCCGCAACCGTCTGGTTGAGGCTTGAGTGGATGCGTCCTGTGATAGGGTTGATCACCGCTCTTAGGCCGTCGATATAGGTTGATTTCAGTTTGGCATAGGTTCTGTAGTCGATGATCTTTTCGATGATGTTATGTTTTGTGATCAGTTCGACAAGCACGTCGTGGCTTGTGGAATAACCGGTTTTTGTCTTTTTGATGGGCGGTAGGCCCAGGGTTTCAAAAAGAATGACTCCCAGTTGCTTTGGCGAGTTGATGTTGAACTCTGTTCCCGCTGCCTCGTAGATTTCTGACTGTAGGTTTGCGATCAGCTCGTTAAGCTCGACATCCAACACATCCAGCACTTCGGGCTTGATGTTGAAGCCGACGTATTCCATGTCAACCAGCACTTCTACAAGGGGCATTTCCACTTCATCAAAGAGCTTGATCAGTTCCAGTTCCTGCATCCTATCCAGTAGGATCTCATGAATGACCTTCACGGCCTTTAGCTTTTCGTTGATGAAGGACAAGGCTTTTTCTGAATCCGCCTCTTTGAAGGTGACCTTCTTGACGCCTTTTCCGAGCACATCCTCCTGTGTCGCCATCGATTTGCCCAAAAGATCGAGCGTCAGGTCGTTGAGCTCGTAGCTTTTACGGTTGGCATCCACCAGGTACATGGCGATCTGCGCGTCAAATACGGGCTTTATGTTGTTGATTCCATATCTTCTAAGGATCAGCATCTCATTTTTAATGTCATGCCCTGCAAGCTTTATGGTACCGCTAAGCGCAAGGGAGTTGAGTGCGAATACCACATCATTGACCAGGTCGCCGTGAACGAGTATTCCCTCGCCGTCTTTGCGGGCGATTCCGATGTAGCTGATTTCGTCGTTTACAAGGGTCACCTTATCGTAAAGGATCGACAGGTAGAGCTCCTCGTTGATGTTGATCTGTTTAAAGAAACTGTCGATTTCATCCGCCGTCTGTGCGACTGAAAATGCGTCTTCTGCCTCTGTTACATGCGAAATTTCCTGGGCGTGCTCCACACCCAACTTTTGCAAGAAACTATGCAGGCTGTACTTTTGAAAGAGCGCTACAAGTTCTGTCATGTTGGGTTCTGCGATCTCGAACTCGCTTAGGTCCATCTCGACCGGCACTTCACGAACGATGGTCGCCAGCTTTTTAGAAAGCACTGCCAGCTCCGCATGTTCTTCCACCAGTCCTTTGATGCGGGCGTTTTTGATCTCAGATGAGTTCTTGATCAGGTTCTCGACCGTACCGAATTCTTCGAGCAGTTTATTAGCTGTCACCTTCCCCACCTTAGGGATACCTGGAATGTTGTCCGAGCTGTCCCCCATGAGGCCTTTCAGGTCGATGACCCTGTTAGGTGGCACACCCATGTCCTCTTCGACGAGCATGGGATTGTAGATGACCTTGTTTTTTGTTCCGTGATAATAGACCGAAGTGGTTTCATCCACCAGCTGCAGGGCATCCTTATCACCTGTGAGCACGTAGGAGTGCACTCCGTGTTCTCCTAGAAATTTTGATGCGGTACCTAGCAGGTCGTCCGCCTCGAATCCCTGAAGTTCGAGTATTTCAATCCCCATGGCTTTAAGTATTTCTTTAAGCACAGGCATCTGCATTCTGAGTTCGTCGGGCATTCCTTTGCGCCCCGCCTTATAGGCTTCGAAGGTCTTATGTCTGAATGTCGGCCCCTTCAAATCGAAGGCGACCGCCACATAGCTTGGTTTGATCTCTGCTGAGACGCTCTGGTAGATGCTTAAAAATCCGTAAAGGGCATTCGTCGGGAACCCGTCTGGCGTAGCCATGTTTCTGATTCCGAAGAAGGCTCTATTGATGATGCTGTTTCCGTCTATGATCAATGCTCTCTTTTGCATAGTTGACTCCTATTCATCCTTCTGTTAGTCATTAGTAGTACTATTGTAACACAAAATCGATTCATTTTAATGATGGATGATGCCCTGACATGCTTGATTGCATAAAAAAGTCCGCTTGCGCGGACTTTGGTTTAATAACTGTATTCAACTGTCAGATTCGCCTTGATAGCAAGCTCTCCAGCTTCTACGGGCGTGCTTGAAGCTTTCATATCTGCCGCTTCATAATAGGTGTTTGTATAAGGAGCGGAAGTGTACATGGATTCTACTACTCGATGAGGTTTGTCAGGCTTTTCACCGAAGGTACCCATAATGGCTGTCGCCTTGTCTTTGGCGTTGTTCATTGCCAGTACCAGTGCGTCGTCATAATACTCGGCGCGGTTGGAGATGTCGAACTGGATGTTATGGATGTTGTTGGCTTCTGCAGCGAACGCCACATCGATCATGTCACCCACCGTGTCGACGTCTCTGATTGTGATACGTACAGAGTTGTCCACTTGGTAGAACATCGGTTGCTCCTGACCTTCCATGAATGGTTTATTATAGTCATAGGTGCGGTAGATGTTATAGTTGGTGGTTACAAGATCAGCTTCTTTGATTCCCGCTTCTTTTAGGGCTTCGATGACAGCTGTCATCTTCATCCTATTCTCTTCTTGCGCTGCAGATGCGTCCTCGTGTCTTGTCTGTACTCCAACATTGATGTAAGCCAAGTCAGGTTTGACGAGAATGACGCCTTCTCCGCCGACCGATACGATGTTTAGTTGGTCAGTCGTTGTTTCGGCACTTATCTTAGCGCCGGTAAGATCGAGCATGTCGATGGTGACGACTAGGCCGACCACAAGGAGTATAGTGAGTGCGATTAGGTATATTTTTTTCATTTAGACTTCCTCCTTTTTCTGATAATAGTCAGAACTACTGCGATTACTGCACCAAGGATGATTACTGGAAGCAGTATTGGTAATAAGCCAATAAATCCTACAAAGGTATTCTCAAGCCACTCGACGAGTCGATTGGTCGATTTGATAAAGGCTTCTTTTGCTCTAGTAAAGACCGTCGGGTCCACCGGTTCTACAAATGAAGTAAGATCTTTTACTTCTTTAATGCCTATGTGGATACTTGATAGAGATACCAAACGGTCCCACGCCTGCAGATTGCCAGTGAGACGGTTGATGTCGTTTCTGACTCTGCTGAGTTCGCGTTCCACTTCGATGATTTCAGTGACGTTTTCAGCCTTGTTCATGATTTCTCGTAGTGCGGTCTCACGAACCTCAAGGTTTTTCACTTCATTCATGGTGTCCCTGTACATGCTGGTGATGTCCTCGACGCTTTGCTGTTTGCTGATCACCTCACCAAGACCTGCTACTTCGGTAAATGCGCTGTCAAACGAGTCCTGAGGGATGCGGATGACGATATAACCTTCTTTGAGCTGTTGTTCCTCACCCCTGTAATATTCCCTGTAAGAGCCGGTGTAACTGTTCTCCACATAACCGCCAAGCAAGTTCGCCTGATGGGTAATCGCTTCGAAGGTCTGGTCGTAATCAAGCACTTCGAGCTGAATCTGCCCAGACTTGATCAGTTTTCTGTTTTGAATGTCGCTTTTAGTCTCGGATGTTGAAGTTACCGTCTCTCCACCGTCTCCATACTCACGGTCGGATGCGTCAGCGTCTTTTAAGAAGGATTCTTCCATGGGCGCTTCACTGAAGGTGATCGATACGCCGCTTTCCATTTCTGCAGCGGAGTCCATCATGGCAGGTTCTGCCATCGCGTAGTCCATCTCATCATTGGATGATTTTGCCATATTGAAATCAGTACCGCCAGTCAGTGCCGGCAAGGTGCCAAGACCGATAAAACCGACAACGAATACAGCAGCCGCATAGGATAATCCACGTTGCCACGTTTTTGTGTTGTTTTTAAACTTGCTGTAAAGACTTACTTTCGATTTTGTCTCTTTAATTTCTTTGCTTACCTTTTCTAGTTCTGCGTGTAATGATTTTTCAAATCCTTCTGGCAACGTCTTCATTGGAAGCTCCTTAAGCGCTTTCATCACCATCTGACCAGTCTCTACGAGTTCACGGCAATCATCACATTCAGCGAGATGTGTTTCCACTTGCTTCACTTCTTCTTCATTCAACAAATGATCGAGATAATCATTGATTTGCTCTTCTGTCAATTTACATTTCATCGCTTATGCCTCCTTTCACCGTGCCAGATCAAACGTGAACGTCTGATCACTGATAAGTATTTTCTTTAGCATGTCTCTTCCTCGATTGATTCTTGATTTTACCGTTCCGACAGGAACCTCGATCATCTCAGCGATTTCCTCATAACTGAATCCCTGAATGTCCCTGAGCACTACGACGATCCTATTGGCTTCCGGGAGTTTTGCAAGCGCCTTTTGCACGGTCTCTTTCAGATCCTTCGCCTCAAGAGCCGACTCAGGTGTCGGTCCATCGTCTGCAAGTTCCATCTTCACGGCGCCATCTTCTGTTTCCTTATCATGATCCATGGAATAGGTAACGACTTTTCTGTGTTTTCTTATGTAGTCATTGCAAGCATTTACCACAATCCGATAAAGCCATGTTCCAAAACTAGCCTCACCTTTGAATTTATTGATGTTTCTAAATACTTTGACTAGCGCTTCTTGTGTCGCGTCTTTTGCATCTTCTTCGTTACCGAGTATCCGGTAAGCTACGTTATAGGCAAGGGTCTGATGTTTAGCGATGAGTTGTTCGAACGCTACCACATCCCCTTGTTGACTTCGCTTAAGCAATAATTTTTCAGCATCTGTCAAGGTGGCCACTCCCTTCTTTTACTGGGTTATATTCTTTTGACGCAAGTAGTCTGCGAAAAGTTCCCGTATATTTTATCATTATAACAGATTAGTCCGTCACCGGTTTGCCATTCAACCTACAAAGAGCCAGGCATCTGCCTGGCTCCGCTTTAAATATGAAAAATGCGGGTAGTATCCTATACAATGTATTTCAGTCTGGCGACCGCCGTCACCAGCTGAGCGTCCAGCGCTTCGACCAGTGTTTTTTCATCGACCCAGATTAGGGAATCATCCAATTCGCCTTCAAAATGGCTTAAATCCATTGAAAACAGATAGAAAGTGTCATCCGCTCTCTTAGACGCAGCGCAGACACCCAGGTGGATGAGCGCTTTCTGATTGAACTCCACGCCGGTTAGCTCCTTAAGTGCGTGTACCGCACTGACCTCAGGTTGATACTTGACCGGCAAGCTGATGCTGCACAGGTCAGGGTGATTATCCCAGCCAAGAACCAGTTCCCGTTTAGCCAAATAGACAAATTTGCCCATTGTCTTTTTAAAAGGAACTACAACCGAAAATTTTCCTTCACTTGGCAAATACCTAACGTACTTGCCTTTTTTATGTTCTTCCACCTCGACAATTGCGAAATCTTCATCTTGAAATATTATATTTTCCATAGGATTTCCCCCTTTGTTGTATGTATACCTTTTAATCGAGTAAGGTAAACAATAAAAAAAGTGCCCGATGGGCACTTTAACTAGCTTCTGTAAAACTCACTCTCTTATTTAGTTTATAAGGATGCAACTCACTTTTCACAACACCCTTGCACTCTTTTTTCACTTCGAGAGTGGCATGGTGGAGGAATCTGTTTTTCACATAAAACCTGAGGTCGATGATCCTCATCTTATAGTGGTCCTCATCCTCATGATGCACGATGTGAAGATTAGGTGAGAAATCGTTGAAATAGGCTCCTAAGGAAGTGTCATCGAAAATCGCCCTCAGATCTTCATCCTGAGCATCGAACCGCTCGATCAGCTTTGTGCGTTTCACTAGCTGATTGTACTTGCCTACAAAGGTATAGTCTTTCGTCTTTACGATATAGTCCCACTTGTAAAATGCCATCAGTGAAGGCAGCACAGTCACTTCTTTTACCTGGTAGTCCTTATTATATAAGGTCACAAGATCCGATACGGCCCTTTTCTTCATGTAATAGCGCCAAACCATATAAGTGGCGAATACCACGAGCAGCGAGGCGTTCAGCAATACGCTTACGTTTCTTTGAGCGATCAGCCAAATTCCAAGTCCTGTGATGATCGGATCATATAAAGTCAAAAGATTCAGCTTTCGTTTTTTTCGAAGCAGCATGGCTCCGTAAGAATTTAAGATATCAAATGCCGTGTGCGACAAGGCGCCGATAAAGGTCCAAAGCAGCACTTGCCAAATGGCCATTCCAGGGAAGATGAAATAAAGGCCTGCCGTGATAGCGACTGAGAACACCGCCAACATGGGAATCGAATGCGACGCGCCTCGATGATGCTTAAGATAATATGCGTCGTCCTTAAAGAGACGAGTGATCGTATCCAGGTCAGGACTCATCGCGCCTAGCGCGCAACCTATCGCAATCGGGTTGTCCAGATTGACGGCTTTTCCTGAAAACGTTGAAATTGCAAGTCCGATCATGCCATGGGTAATAGGATCCAATTCATACCTCCATCTATGGAATGGACAAATGTCCAATCTCTACAGGGTTACATAAATCGTATTATACGATTATATCAGTGAATGGCGTGGAGGTAAAGGATGAATTTTGATTATTACGATTATAATCTACTCGTCTTCTTAACAATAGAACTTTTTACTTAAACGAACAATAGCAAGCTGGCAGCCATAACAACCATACCAGAAATAACGCCCCAGATGGCGATATGATGATGCCCGTATTTTTCTGCAGTTGGTAGCAACTCATCCAATGAGATATAGACCATGATACCTGCAACGCTTGCAAAGACTAAACCAAACATCATATCATTAAAATATCTCATAAGGAGGAAATAACCCAGCAGGGCACCAATAGGTTCTGAAAGACCTGATAAGAAAGAATAAAAGAAGGCCTTTTTTTTGTCTCCTGTTGCAAAATAGATTGGAACAGAAACGGCTATACCTTCAGGTATGTTGTGAATAGCGATAGCAACAGCGATACTGACACCAAGTGCGGGGTCTTCTAATGCCGCAATAAAAGTTGCGAGTCCCTCCGGGAAGTTATGTATACCGATTGCGAGTGCGGAAAACAAACCCATCCTCATAAGGGCTTTATTGTTTCCTTCATCGTTTTGCATATCATTGACATCCATCATTTCATGGGGATTTTCAAATGATGGCACGAACTTATCAATTAAAGCGATGAGCGCGATACCTGCAAAAAAAGCGAGTGTCGTATACAAATAACCAAGTCTTGGTCCAACAGCGATAGAGAGTGAGTCTTTTGCCTTTGGAAAAATCTCAATAAAAGATACATAAATCATCACACCTGCTGAAAAACCTAAAGATCCTGATAGAAATTTTTTGTTAGTTTGTTTTGTGTAAAAAGCAAGCATACTGCCAATACCCGTTGATAAACCAGCAAAAATTGTTAAACCAAATGCAAACCATACATTATTCATAATGCCTCCATCTTAATATGTCTAGAACTATGATAAAAGTATATCATATAATTAAGCATTTGAGAATGACTATCAATTAAAAACATTCATATGACAATGACCTTTTCAATGGACTTTGTGATCAGTCGCACCAAAACAAAAAGAACTCATTCGGTTGAATGAGAGTAACTGCTTTAATGAGGTTAAGCCACTAAACGTATTTTGTACTACAAAAATACAGGCGTGGGGCGCACCAAAACAAAAAGAACTCATTCGGTTGAATGAGTTCTTTTTGTTTTGGTGCCGAAGGCGGGAATCGAACCCGCACGCCCCGAAAGGCTTTGGATTTTGAGTCCAACGCGTCTGCCAGTTCCACCACTTCGGCATGTTACGGACAAGAATTATCTTACCATAGTGTCCGCTTTCATGCAAGTGTTTTCATTAAAAATCAGCCGATTTCTTTAATCGCGGCCTTTATTCTTTCTTCTTTTTTACTGACAACCGGTTCTCTCCACTTTCCTGTCAGGTACATCAAAAGTCCGATCACAACGATGATCACATTTGATAGGATCATCGCATACCATATGCCAACGGCCTCTTTATAGTCAAATGCTCGCATCACGAGTATCATAGGGATTCTTAAGCCCCATAACCTGCCCATCATGATGACCATTGCTGATATCGTATGGCCCGATCCTTGGAATAATCCGATCAGGCAGTTGTAAAACCCAAATAAGGGGATGGTCACTAAGATCATTTTAAGGTAGTAACTGCTCTGTTCTATGATATAAGGGTCTTTTGTGAAGATCTCCACAGACTGCTCTGTAAAGAAGAACATCACGATGGCACCTATTCCCATGATCAGTGAAGAATACCATACGCTTTTTAAAAACGCCTGATTCGCTCTTTTTATCTGACCAGCGCCTATGTTTTGTCCGATGATCGCAGTCAAGGCGCCGGCGATGCCGCCAGCGGGCATGAAGATCAGCGAACTAATCCTGTTTCCTATCGCAAAGGCTGTGAGTATCGCCTCTCCGTAACCAAGTAGAAACATGTTGAGCACCACAAAGCCAAGCGAGGTCATGGACTGGCCGATTGCTGCAGGCATACCGATACTCAAGATAGACTTTACCATATGTCCTTGAAGCTTCAGGTCGTGAGCGACAAGTTTCATATGCTCGGACGGTTTTTTAAACAATAGCACCCATGCCACGGCTAAGAATACGGTCCTCGAAAGCACTGTCGCTATGGCAGCACCAGCTATGCCCCAACCGAACCCGAAGATGAAGATGGGGTCTAGGATGATGTTAAGCACTACCGACAATCCACTGATGATCATCGGAGTTTTCGTGTCTCCTTCGCCCTGTTTTATCGCTGAAAATGCGAAGAATAAGAAAACGGAGGGCAGTCCTATGAACATGATCCTTAAGTAGGTGCTCGATAATGCAAGCAGCTCTCCCTCGGCGCCCATTGAGGCTACGATGACATCAGAAAATACCGCACCTATCAGTCCAAAGGCAGTACCGCCGATCAGGGCTATCGTAATCAATTGACCGGCATGTTCCTTGGCCTTGACGAATTTTCCTGCGCCAAAGTATTGTGAAATCAGTGCCACGCCCCCTATGGAAAGGCCCATGCCAAGGCTCATCATAAACCAGATAAGCGGCCAGATAAACTGCATGCTCGCCATTTCAACGGTTCCAAGCTTACTGACAAAATACGTGTCTGTCAAGTTATAAAAAGTCTGTATCAGGTTATTGAGCATTATCGGTATCGCCAAGGTCAAGATCGCCTTGCCGATATTCCCTTTAAGTATTAAATCACGCTTATCCATAATTTCTCCTATCTCTATTAAATCAAAGTATATCATATTGTTTCGATATGCGAAATAGTTAAACGCTATAATAAAGGCAGGCTTTCGCCTGCCTGTCTCAACTTCTATTTAATAAACTCTAAATCCTCATCAAGCCATTTTCCATTGAAATCGATCTTTCTGATAAAGACCTTCTCGTTGTCTTCTACACTTTTAGCCTGATGGAACTTGAAGATCATGTTCTCATCATCAGCAGCCATAATCTCGATTTTACCGCGAATATGCGACATGATCAGCCTGAAGCGCTTGCTGATACCATTCAAATGAGGTCTTGTAGCTTCCATTAGCCTGTAGGTCTCTATTAGTGTAAGTTGGAATCCTGCCTTTACCGCTTTCACTGGTCTGCAGTGGAACACATAATATGGATCGACACCCATCGCGGTCAGTCCGTTCAAGAGTTCAACCATGATCTCCGGTTTATCGTTGATATTCTTAAGCACAACCGCCTGATTGTTGACCGTGATGCCTATGTCCTGTAGCGCCTTGATGCTAAGTTTTGCTTCTGCGGTCAGTTCATTGGGATGATTGAACTGGGTGATAAAGATAATTCTCTTTTTCTCATTATAGGTCTTCAACATCATCAGTAGCTCATCGTCACCATAGATTCTTTCTGGAAAGACAACAGGCGTACGGCTACCAAAGCGTATGAAGCTCAAGTGGTCGATGCCAGATAAGTTTTCCAGATACGCTCTGATATGCTCATTGGACATGCACATCGAATCTCCGCCACTGAGCAGGACGTTGTTGATTTCTTGATGGGAATCGATATACTCGATCGCTTCGTTCATTCTTCTACTGATCTCGTCGTTGCTGTATCCGACCATGCGTTTTCTAAAACAGTGCCTGCAATACATAAAGCATGCATTGGTTGTCAGCACTAGGGCCGTAGGACCGTACTTGTGCTGAAGACCAGGCATCTTCGTGTTCTGGCTTTCACCTGATGTATCGTAATCACCTGTCTGATCCGCTTCAAAGAGACTGGGATAGCTGAGTAGTCTAATCGGATCATTGGGATCATCCTGGTCGATCAGATTGAAGTAATACTCTGGAATGCTCACGGGGTGGCGTTTAGCTACTTCTTCTAGTACCTTGATAGTTTCGGTTGTCTGTAGCTTGGCTAACGAGTCTATCGTGTTATAGTTTTCTTTCCATTTATCTTGCCAAGTTGTCATGTGCTTCTCTCCTTTTCCATGATGCAAGTAGTGCCTTTACATAGTCATTCGCGACGTAATCACCATGTACAACCTTAGACACTGTCGATTCCGAAATGTTGAAATAATCGGCGATAAAAGATTGTGTTTTATTTGATTCCTGATGGGCGGTCTGGATGATCGCTTTTCTGATATCGGAGTATGGCTTTTGTTTTGTATTGGACCTTAATAGTTGTATATCCACTTTCTGAGCCTTTACATAAAAGTCTACGATATCGATAAATTGGACATGCTGCTGCTCCAATTCGGCTTCCGGGTGCCACTTAAACGAGTTCTTGTCGATAGCGTTTAAGCTTTTGATGATTTCCTTATGAAAGGCTGTCAACTGAGCTTTGAACGATGACATACTACTGTCAAAATAACTGGTTACATCCAAATCGGTTCCTTCTTTCAAAAAAGTGAAAAACGAGCCTTGATAGCATATCGAATTTTTAAGGTCACCGATAATGGGTAATTGTGCCATTAATAATACAGCTTCTTTCTCCATTTGGGGATTGACCATCATTGAATGGTATCTCGTTTGGAAAACCGCTCCTTTTCGATCGAACTTCTTATTGAACTTCCTCGAATAGGACTGCTGTATGCACTGCATGGGCTTTGAAAGCGCTTCGTCACCTACCCTGATCAACAACTGCGCGCAATTGCTTTCTACTAAGAATGCAAGTACCTTGGCACCGAATTTATGAGCATATGTCATTACATCATCAGTATAGGACCAACAATCCGATTTTTCTGGGAAGGCCTGTATCTCCGCTATCCCTTGCACTTCAATCCAATAAAGAGCACCTGGAACATGACATCTCTTTTCTCTAGTCATGATCTACCTCCATAGAATAGAAAGTTATTGTGCCTGTCACTAAATCTTTCTATTCTAGAATAGCAGATTCGTGACGACTTCGCAAATTTTTGCAATAAAAATTGCAACTCCTCACAAAAGAAGTTGCAATTTACTATACGATGATACGATTTGTAATTTCTTTTTTTCTTGATTTAAGCCATGCTGCAAATGCGTCACTTGATTCTGTATGGGAACTTTCGCCGAATAAGATCAACTCAAACCTCATTTGAATTTCCATGAACTGCTTACTCCTGCTTGCCACAATTTCAGGATGTTCCCTTCTATATAAAAGGATCTGATTCAATGCGCCGATGATCAGCGTGGTGTTGAATCCCTTTTTCAGACTTTGATCAAGGAGTTCCAGACTGTAACTGATGGACCGCTTGTTTTCCAAGTCGTCAATCAACAACTTTGTCTGACCTATCACACAATTCACACCCGCGCACCTTCCGCATTTGTCCTCACCGAGGCAGGCTCCTTGACTGAATTCTGAAAGTTCCTTTTTTATCACTTTCAGATGAGCTGCCATTTTCTGCATAGGCAACAGCTCTCCGTCTTTCCATAGTTGATAGGTCGGTTGTAAGAAAACACCACTGAACAGACTGAGTAGTACGAACATCAGAGCCTGAACTCCCATGCTTTGAAGCGTCGGTATCACCTCTATCAGCTTAAATGCCCCAAAGAGGATGAATATCACACCAGATGCCAGTTTAATCAGAACCTCTGGAACATTCTTGCCAAGTACAAGACCTATGGCGATGCCAATCGCTGCTGTCACAAGCATGGCGCTGACCGTTCCTAACAGAACAATCAAAGGAAAAGCCCCTTCAGTCGCAAGGGCGATTGCCGTAAGTTGGGTCTTATCTCCGAGTTCTCCTAAGAAGAAGGCCATAGCTACGGTCATCACAATCGATAATTTGATTTTATTCTCGCCATCCTCCTCATCATCTTGTACTCTAAACGACAAGAGTCCGAAAACGATAAACATGAGTCCTGCGACTATTCCCATCCAAAACTCAGGAAACCACTGCCCCAGAAAGTAACCGACAAGAATCGCTAAGGAGTGGTTTGCAACGACTCCAATTGTTATTCCAAGCGCCACTTTCCTCAGTGGATACTTTGCTGCCAGACTCATCGCCAGAATTTGAGTCTTATCACCCATTTCAGCAAAGAAAATCAACATAAACGCCTTTAAGAACACTGCCATAGCCTTCCTCCTACTTAACCTACCACCTCATAAAACACACGAAGTGCGTTCTTATGAAACACTTTTTCAATTTCATTCCTACTAAAGCCGGATTTTTTGAGTTCATCGGCGAGTTTATACATTTGACTCGCGTCTTTAATATCAAGGTTTCCGCCAATGCCGTCAAAATCAGATCCGATCGCAAGCGTATCTATTCCGCCCTGGTTCCTTATGTGGTCTGCGTGTCGAACAAGAGCCTTAAGTTCCATATGATCGGTTCCGGTTACAAACTGAGGATAAAAATTAAGTCCGACCAAACCACCCGTATTCGCAATATCCCTAATCAGCTCGTCTGTCAGGTTACGCTCATGATGTGTGAGCGCCCTTGAGTTGGAGTGGCTTGCGATAATCGGTTGTTTGGATAGCTTGCAGACCTCTTTGGTTCCCTGATCTGATAAATGAGACACATCAATTATCATACCATATTCGTTCATCGCTTCCACTACTTCTTTTCCAAATTTTTTTAATCCCTTGTCGCTATGTATGAATTTGCTACTTGGATATCCGATTTCATTTTCATAGTTCCATGTGAGCGTGATGCTTCTGACACCATCCTCATAAAGGGTTTTCAAATGATCAATGTTACCCTCAAGCACTCCGCCTTCTTCTACTGTCAGAACCGCATTCACCCTATTCGGATTGATATCGCCGTAGTTCCTGACGAGTCCGATATCCTCCCTATCCTTTAAGAATGCAAGAAAATGATTGCTCATCTTCTGATAGTGCTCAAAAGCGGACGGTACATTTTCTAGGCTGAAAAACACCGCATAAAACTGCATGAGACATCCACTGCTTATCAGTTTCTCTAGATCAACATGACCCTCGTTGCGCTCATAACTGTATCCCTTATAATAGGCTTTCATAATCGCATCGCAATGCAAGTCGATGTATTTCATTTGTACCTCCTAACACGTTGGTCAACAATTGGTTAATGTGCTAAAATGAAGCTACTGATGCTGTAAAGGGGAAAATAATGATTCAATTGGTTCAATCTAAAAGTTACCTGAATAAAAGAAAAGACGTGGACACCTGGTTCATGTCCAAATATAAGATAGCACCCTATGCGGGCTGCTCACATAACTGCGCCTACTGCGACGGTCGAAGTGAGAAATACTATTTCGACGGAGTCTTCGGCAAGGATCTGTTTGTGCGCTATGACTGCGCGAACTCGCTTGTCGACGAGATCAGGACAGCCTCTGAAAAGGGACCCATCATGATCGGTTCCGGTTATACGGATGCGTATCAACCCATCGAAAAAAAGTTCAATCTGACGCGCAACATCCTGATCAATGCTCTTCCCCACCATAAGCAGCATGCGGCGGTCGTACTCACCAAGTCCGATCTGATACTCAAAGACCTGGACATCCTAAAGGCGTGGCATCAGCATAAGAAGGTGATGGTGATGTTTTCGCTTACAACCGACGACGACAACTTGACAAGCTGGTTGGAACCTGGCGCATCCAGCGCTTCTGCCAGGCTTAAGGCCATCGAGACGCTCACCAAGGAAGGTATTCCTGTAGGAGTGGCCGCAATGCCCTTCATTCCCTATTTGAACGATCGAAACCAACCTTTGATCTCCTTTTTAAAGAGACTCAAGGATGCGGGTGTCAGTTTTGTGCTACCTGGTTCGCTTACACTAAGACCTGGAGAAAACAAGGACCATTTTGCCGAAGTCCTAGCTCAGCATCAGCCGGACCTGACTTCGAAAATACTTTCGCTCTACCGCGAAGACCGACCTTCAGGCATGCCTGTCGGCGACTACGAGTCTCGATTTACAGAACATTTGACTGCCGCCATGAATCATGCGGGTCTTGTCACTCGAGCACCGCATCATCTCACCAAGGATTGGTTTACGCTATACGATTCGGTTACTATTTTATTGTCGCACATGTCTGTCCTATATGCCAGTGATGAAAAGGCGATCAGTCGAATCAGAGACCTCTCAAAAATGTATGAGGCCTGGCTTGAATCGGCTTCGGCCAGAATAGGCAGACCCAAAGACCGATATGTCAGGCTCGAACAGGAACTGGAGCATATCATCAGAAACCCGCTTGGACTCGATGATTCATTCGACGACAAGTTCAGACAGTTCATCCTACCCCTGCTCGACCATAAGGTCTATGATTACCAAACAAAAAAATGGCTCTAAGTGAGCCATTTTTTTTATTTAAGGAGCAGAAAAATCCTGCTGCTTGTCTCCTCTTCTATTACCCATTTCATCAACAGACTTCCCTGAACCTTCCTATCTGCGGCGTCATCGACAGGAACATATCCGTCCTCTGAGAATGCGGCATAGTATATCATGGTTCCTTCCTCAGAACCTGATGTCACAGCTGTCTCGTAAGTCAATTCGACAGGCGATTCGATTTCTAGGGGAATCAGTCCCATGAAATCCGACTCCAAGGTCGTTCCTACAAGTTCAACCAACGATACCGCGCCGTACTTCAGCTCATGCCTGTTATCCGAAATAAAGGAGATCTCCTTATCCTCGTATCTGATTTTATAATAGATTCCTGTTTCAAAATCAAACACGAAAACATCCGCACTTTGTAGAGTGAGCGCTGTGTTTTGGTAGCTCCAGCTGACGACAGTGTCCTCATCATCGACATATAGGTTTTCCTTTACATGGCGGTTGCCGAAGGTGAGCTGGTCGAGTATCTCCTCATAGAGCGATTCCAAAGTGGGCGCGTCGACGATGACTGTCATTTCAAAGGAGTCGAATTCAAGCGTTTCGGTTTCTTTCTGTTCAAGCACCGTTTTATTTTTCAGGTATTTGATATTGAATCCATCAAAGCTCTTCCAGTGCGGTACCAAAAGCGAGAGGGATTCAGTGATCCTGTCCGTGTACTCAGAGACTACTTCAAAGGGAACTTCTTCGATGACGGCTGTGATCTCGTCATCAGTTAGTCCGTTGAAGGCCTTGGACATCTCCAGATACACATCTTTGCTCTCATCAGCAACAGCGGCTTGAAATGCCATGACACGGCCTTCCAAACTGGTTCCTGAAGGTTGGCAGCCTACCAGAAGGATTGCGACCAATAATAGTATGACTTTTTTCATGATTTATCCTCACATAAGTAAAAAGCTGCCTACTCGAGACAGCTTGATTTCAAATTACCATATCATTATTTATTTTAATATTTTTATTGTCTTTATTCAATACCTGTACGACCGCTTCAAAATTATTATTGTATATTTTTGCAGGTATGCCCACAGCAGTCGAGTTCGTGATCGTGTCCTTAAGTACCACTGCGTTGGCACCGATTTTGCTGCCAGAAGCGATCATTATCGGTCCAAGCACCTTGGCTCCTGCACCAACCACAACGTCGTCGCCCAGGGTAGGATGTCTTTTTCCTATATCTTTGCCTGTACCGCCAAGGGTGACCGCCTGATAAAGTGTGACACGGTCACCTATCACCGTAGTCTCGCCAATCACGACACCCATGCCATGGTCGATAAACAGCTGTTTTCCGATCTGAGCACCAGGGTGGATTTCAATACCGGTAAAGAGTCTAGCTAGCTGCGAGATCAGACGGGCTAGGAAGAACAGCTTCTTACCATATAGGAAATGCGAGATTCGATAGGAAAAGACCGCGTGGACTGTTGGATATAATAGCAACAGCTCCAGATAGGATCTCGCTGCCGGATCTTTCATTTTGACATTGTCCAAATATGCTTTCATCGATTTAAACATACATACCTCCTAAAAGATTCCCAAGCTCAGGTATCGCTCAC
Organism: Fusibacter sp. A1; assembly: GCF_004125825.1. NCBI lineage: Bacteria > Bacillati > Bacillota > Clostridia > Eubacteriales > Fusibacteraceae > Fusibacter > Fusibacter sp. A1. The sequence continues at coordinate 133,547 of NZ_QQWI01000009.1, forward strand.
CGCCATCCGGCGCCAAGACGACGATGGTCATCGGGTCTTTCGACTCATTGGCTAGTTGCTCTGCTGCAAAAATCGCCGCTCCAGATGAGACACCCAGCAGCAATCCTTTTTCTTTGGCGATCCGTTTGCATGTCGCAGCCGCCTGCTCATCGGATACTTGTTTGATCTTATCCACTACGGACGGGTCGAAGTTTTCGGGAATGAATCCTGCACCGATTCCTTGAATCTTATGTGCTCCAGGTTGTCTTCCTGATAAAACAGCGGATTCTGCCGGTTCTACAGCAACTACTTCAACCTCTTTTAAAGATTCTTTCAAATACTTGCCGACACCGCTAATCGTTCCTCCAGACCCAACACCAGCGACAAAACATGTCACCTCGGGAACCGCACTTAAAATTTCGGGTCCTGTCGTTTCGTAATGGATTCTGGTGTTGTGACGGTTACTGAACTGCATGGGTACGAAGGAGCTATGGTCTTCACTTGCCAGTCTTCTGGCAGTTTCAATCGCACCTTTCATGCCCTGGTCACCCGGAGTCAGAATCAACTCAGCGCCATAAGCGGTTATGAACTGTCTTCTTTCTTTGCTCATGGTTTCGGGCATGACAATTTTTACTTTGAGTCCGAGCAGCTGACCGATCAGGGCTATCGAAATTCCGGTATTTCCACTTGTAGGTTCGATAATCGTACCATCAGATCTTAAAAAACCTTCGTTCAAGGCACCTTCGATCATGCCAAGTGCGGCACGGTCCTTTACGCTTCCGCCCAGATTGAACTTTTCCAGTTTGACAAATATCTTTGTATATTCATTGCCGTAATCGCCTTTTAACTCGACAACCGGCGTATTTCCGATCAATTCACGTAATGCTTTCTTCGTCATGAAAACACTCCTTCAACTAAAAAAGCTTTGCCCCATACATAGAGGCAAAGCATATGCTCTGCTGTTCCACTCTAGCTATCACTTGGCGTGCTCTGTAACGGGAGCGCCCGCTGTAGCCTACTTGATTCGGTACAGTGCTCAAAAGGGCACTTCATCATCCATACTATGGGAATTCTCAGCAAGCTTCCCTCTCTTTGATAGCATATGATAACTACTTTCCTTTTTCATTGCAATTCCTATTAAACAACTCGGGATTAGATATCATGATTCTACACCCCTTCTATAAGTTTGTCAATAGCATAATTAAACCCCTGTCATTATTTCGTATGGATCTACAAAATAATGCAGGGGTAGGGCAAACTTTTTAACTTTTCAACTCAACAACACCGACTTAGCTGCTTTTCACGTCGATCGCTTCGTCGAACTCATAAAGTCGTACAAACAGCTCTTTGATTCCACCCTTCACATTATCCATGTCCTGCTTCTGGCCGGTCAAAGCCTCAAGTGATGTGACGCTTTTGCCGACAAGACCGCAAGGTACGATGTAGCCGTAATGGTCCAGGTTGGGATTCACATTGAACGCGAAGCCATGGAAGGTCACACCTCGTTTTACAGCAAGACCCAAGGCACATATTTTAGAATCACCGATCCACACACCCGCATTGATCTCGTTTCTTTCCGCTGTAATGTCATGATGTTCCTTCATAAAGTCGATGAAGACCTGCTCTAGAATCGTGACAAATCTCCTGATGCTTCTTCCATGTCTTTCCTTAATGTTAAAAATCGGATAACCCACCAGTTGACCCGGTCCATGATAGGTTGCGTCACCGCCACGTTCAATCGTTCGAAGCTCAATTCCCTGTTCCAGTAAGAAGTCTTCAGAGAAAAGCACATTTCCTTCCACCGCGTTTCTTCCCATGGTAATGACAGGAGGATGCTCTACTAGCATGAGCGTATCAGGCATTTCACCATCCTGCACTTTTTTTAAAATTTCCAACTGCAAAGCATGGGCCTTATCATAAGACATCAGCCCGCAATCCATAACATGCAATGTTCTCATAGTTTCCTCACTTTATATTACTTAACACTTCATCTAAAAGCATCTCGATACCGTTGATTTTTCCGCTTTGATCCAGGTAGATAAATCCCTTTAATCCTTCAAGCGTAGTAAACTCTAGTGTCGATACACCGTCAGAACCGATTATTTCTATCGAATGTCCCGCTTGCACCGTGATAAGGTCCGTCTTGTCAGGAGTCGTATAAGCATCAAAGCTCAACAGCACGTTGTGGAACGACGAAGTTCTAAACAGTCTGTCCTCCACGCTCGGCCAAGCGATTTCCGCAAAATGCGTAAAAGGATCCAGTAAGAAACGCCTCTGCCAGATCGTACCGCGTTCATCGTGGTAGAAAACTCCTTCAATGGATTCAAACATCTCAAGCTCCAGTTCGCCCTTTTGATAAACAAGGGTAAAATACTCCTGGGGCAGCGGTCCGTACACCGTAATCAGAATATCCATTCTTCCGTCAGACTCATCTAAGTCGGCGATCACCAAGGAATGTTCATTCAATTCCCTTTTGATCGGTTTGGTATCTTCATTCACGGTGAGCAACCATTCATCACCTTGGCCTCTTAAGGTGATTTGGTCGACGACGCCATCAAAGTCCAGATCGATTTCTTTTGTCGTCTTATCGTGGAGCGCATTTTCTATGGCGATGACATTTGCATTCTCAATGCTGTTTAACACCGTAGGCGAAGCCAGCTTCTTATACCATGACTGCCCGTCAAAATAAGTTTGCGTCTCCTCATCCTCAAATGTAAAACCGTGTCTAGCCAGTATTTCTGCTTTGGCTATGCTTAGCGCCTCTTGCGACAGCGCACTCAACTTGCTTTCATCAACCATTTTATATGCGGAATGCTTTAGCACCCACGAACCTTTGGCTATCGCGATTTCGGGCGCGATCTCAAGTTCATATAAGCTGGGGTCTATCGACTGCATATACAGCACTTTTTCAAAGGCACCTATCTGGGAAACCACCCGATCTCCCTCTGGGCTCCTTACTACGACCTGATACTTATCGTTGATGCCTATGGTCAGGTTCTCATCCAGCACTAGATAATCAAGAAGGTCTTCAACAGATTCATCTGACTTCGTATCCTTGTCAAGCTGGACCCCTATGTTGATGTAATGATCCGTTTGTTTGGTCGTTTCTCCGCTGGTCTTGTAGGTGACCACTTCATCCACAGGCACCTGGACAAATACGCCGCCCTTTACTCGCACTGGCAGCCATGCTTCCCTGTTTGCAAGCAGCTCCTTTGTGACGATGCCAGAATCACTTTCATTTGTACCCTTGATCGCCTCTTCTTCAAGATCGATCGCACTCATGATCTGACTCACCTGATTCTCGTCCAGTAAGGTCTTAAGCGGTATGCCGACAAGATTTCCTCTTTTCTCCTCCAATGCGTATGAGACGATATCATAACCGATGATATCATTTCCATCCGAATTAGATAGATGGTAGTCTTCTCTTAAATATACTCTGCCATCGACAACCGCCTCAATCGTTTCATGGGACTGAAGTTTCGTGTATACACCCGTTTCCGCTTGTATCTCCACTAGGCCCGGTGCCTGTCCCAAGCGATTCCATACGACCGTCGACCAGTCGCTGGTCAGGTACTGGCCGCTTTCGATTCTTGATTCCACGGTCGATCTTCCGTCATAACCGCGCAGCAGCTGTATATGACCTGTCGACAAATACATAAGACCCATATCATAGTCGGTCAGTCCGTACTCGCCGTCCTGATAACTAATCACTACTGTTTTATAGCCGATTCCATTTGCTTCAGAACGGATCCCAAGCATCACAGACCACGGCTCTATTTTCAATTCATCATTTTGGTTTGCAGTCTCACTTGAGCCACATGCGCTAAGGACAAGAATGCCTATGGCTAAAAGCGTTAAAAGGACACCTTTAAGTAGCTTGTTCATCGCTTACCCCTTTCGCACTTTCCATCAGGGCGATGATTTCCTCCTCCTTCAGCTCCCTGCTCTCTCCACGTTCGAGATCTGCATCTAAGGAAAGCGGTCCGAAGGTGACTCGCTCCAAAAATACCACTTCATTATCTATGGCGATCAGCATCTCCTTTACCTGGTGGTACTTACCTTCGCTGATTGTCAGGTACAAGGTATGGGGATCGCCTTCTTGAAGCTTGGCTTTCGCAGGTTTTGTCAAATACTCCCCAGGGATCACAACGCCTTTTTCAAGTTGCTCCAAATCCTCAATAGTCAGAGGATCACGCGTAGTGACCTTATAGGTTTTTCCCACATGATATTTGGGAGACAGCATCTTATGCGCGAGCTGACCGTCGTTGGTGAGGAGAAGCAGCCCCACCGTATCCCTATCAAGCCTGCCTGCAGGGAAAAGATCGTAATGCAGGTAGGATTCGTCTATCAGATCCAGCACTGTCGCTTTTGAACGGTCTTCTGTCGCACTGATATAGCCTTGCGGTTTATTCAGCATGATGTAGATAAAGGGCTTATAGCCTACAACCTGGTCTCCGAAGCGAATCACGTCCTTTTCAGGGTCGATATGCGCTTTTCCTTTAGTTTCGACAATACCGTTTACTCGAACCCAACCGTTTAAGAGCTGTTTTTTCACTTCGGTCCGAGTGCCTATTCCCATATTGCTTAAAAATTTATCTAATCTCATAATCACTTACACCATTCTCCACGCAGCGGGATATTTGTTTTTTAATTGACCGTTCACAACCTTAGCCCATCCTAGGGGAAAATCCCCCATGCAGACAACGTACCAGCCGTTGGGATAATCGACATGCAGTGTCTCGCATTTCAGGTATTTTACAACCTCGATCTCCTCATAGCCAAAAGTGATGGTATTTTTTATCCACTCTTTTTTTAGTCCCATGGCAAAACTCTGTGCCGGCTCGAACCGTCCCTTGACAAGCTCCCCAAGGAGCCACCCTCTTCTTAGCACGCGGATTCCCTTTAGGTCCGGAACCGCCTGTGGATCTAATAGGATCTTGTCGTTATGCACTCTGAAACTACCTACAATCGGTTCATGTAGAACTTCCTTCATAAACGCCTGCAGTTCTTCAGGTGCGGGTTGATCTTTCTGTGGATTTACATTTGCTTCAAGCCTTCCGTCTTTGATGAGACTGGCAAGAAAATGACCTTCTCCACGCAATTTGAAAGGATACAGTCTTTTAGCAGACCTCAGGCGCTCGTCGCCGCCGATTGCGATGCCGTCTTCAAAATACTCGCTGTCGATGTCCTCGATTGTAAGTTCTGAATGAGCATTCAAGAGTCCTTCGATCACAGACTCGTTTTCAACAGGCGAAAAAGTGCACGTCGAATACAGAAACTGGCCTCCACCTTTTAACATGGGCTGCACACCTTCAGCTAATGAGCTTTGAATCGCATGATATTCATCGTTGCTCGCCTCGGACCATGATGCGGCTATCGATGGATCTTTTCTAAACATTCCTTCTCCCGAACACGGCGCGTCAACAAGGATCCTATCGTAGAATTCCCTTTGAAGGTTTGCCAGCTTATCCACCTGCTCGGAAGTGATAATGACGTTTTTAAGTCCGAACTGTTCTATGTTCTTTACCACAGCGCGTAAACGGCTCGCGGAGATATCGTTGGATACCACAAGGCCTGATTCACCGACACGGTTTGCGATTTGCAGTGTTTTGCCCCCCGGAGCCGAGCATAAGTCCAGGATGCGCTCTCCATTTTCTATGTGCATCGTATTCACCGGCGCCATCGCGCTCGGCTCTTGCATGTAATAGAGTCCGGCATGGTAAAAGGGGTGCTTGGCCGGTCGTAGGTCCGGGTCCACATAGTACCCGTCCGTGGTCCATGGAATCCTCTCCAGTTTAAAGGGACAGATCTTCTCAAACTCCTCTGGAGTGATCTTATTCAGGTTCACTCTTAAGCCGGCTTCACGCGGTAAGGAGAAGCTGGCCAGGTAAGCATCGAAATCGTTGCCAAACACGTCTTTCATTTGGCTGATGAATTTTTCTGGTAAATGCATGATGCCTCCGATTCTAGTTGTCGCTTTCACTTAAAGCATGCAGCTGTGTTTTGACCTGTTGTATCATTTCTCTTTTTAGCGTCCATAGATTAGGACTCAAATCCACGTAATACCTATGCGGATTTTCAAATCGCTTGACTTCATCCCACAGATTGTCCACCTGAGTCAGACAGTAATTTCTTACCTCTTCGATAGTCGGTGGCTCATACACGCATTCGCCAGCGTTAAAGATCTGGACCAGCAGCTCTTTTGCGTAAAAATCTTTTAGAACCTTCCTCTTCCATGTGAATTCTGGATGGAACAGCTCATAGGGCTTTGTATCGTCGATATGCTCATCTACCAGTGTCACGACATCGGCGATAGGACTATCGGTCTGATTGTCGAACAGACGCCAGACCTTTTTAAAGGCGGGCGTAGTTATTTTTTCAACATTCTCACTGAGTTTGATTTTAGGAATAATCTCGCCTTTTTTCTCAACACCCACCAGCTTGTAGACACCGCCGAATACCGGACTTGACTTCGACGTGATCAGTCTTTCGCCTACTCCATAGGCATCCAGCTTGGCACCTTGAAAATGCATGTCCCTGATCAGATACTCATCCAGCGAGTTCGATGCGAAAATCTTGCAGTCCTCGTAACCGGCCTCATCAAGCAATACCCGCGCGTGTTTTGAAAGATAGGCGATATCACCACTGTCTATCCTTATTCCACGAGGTCTTTTGTTCAATGGGACAAGCACTTCATCAAATACCCTTATGGCATTTGGCACTCCCGACTTGATGACATCGTAGGTATCCACTAGCAATACCGATTCATCCGGATAGGTCTCGGTGTACGCCTTAAAGGACTCATATTCCGAATCGAAAAGCTGGACCCAGCTATGCGCCATCGTTCCTGAAGACGGTACGCCAAAATGCCTGTCCGCCATCGTGTTGGATGATCCGACGCAGCCTGCGATATATGCGGCTCTAGCCCCAAGTACTGCGGCATCGACCCCTTGGGCTCTTCTCGCACCGAACTCGAGCACGGCTTTGCCTTTTGCAGCCCTCACGATTCTGCTTGCCTTGGTGCAAATCAGGCTCTGGTGGTTCATCAGCAGCAGGACTACCGTTTCGATCAGCTGCGCCTCGAACATGGTTCCCTTGACAACCATGATCGGTTCATTAGGGAACACGGGCGTCCCTTCCGGCATCGCCCACATATCACCGCTAAATCGAAAACTTTCCAGTCGCTTCAGGAACTTCTCGTCGAACATGTCCTTACTTCTTAAAAATTCAATATCTTCCTTTGTGAATTTGAGCGCCTTAATATAATCGATCACCTGTGCAAGTCCGCAAGTGAGTGCGAATCCGCCTCCATCAGGTATTGTCCTGAAAAAGTAGTCGAAGTATCCTATCTGCTCGTCCAGGCCGTGATGCATGTAACCGTTCATCATGGTCAGCTCATAGAAATCTGTCAGCAGCGTCAAATTATCTTTATAGTTTTTCATCATTTATCCCCACTTCACCAGTTGTACGCCATTTTGCTCCATCATATAAAGGCCCATGATATGAAGCAGGTCACCCTCATGCAGGTCATAATCGTAAGTGTCGACAAGGTCAACTGGAACAATCACATTGACCTTTTCATCCAACCTGTTGAAATGAGTCTTTAAGGTGATTGCCAGCTGGTTGATGCAGATATCCGTACAATCGCCTACGACAATGAAGTTCTTCCACTTGGGATTCCCTTCAAGCAGCTTCTGGAACTCAGGTTCCAGATAGGCATTGGTCGAATTCTTGTCAATCCGTTTAAAAGAAACGGCAGTTGCGATTTCCGGTACGATCTCACTCTCCTCGGTGCCTTTTAGGCAGTGGGTGGGGTAAGAACCGAACTCTGGTGACTTTTCTGTGTGGGCGTCGGCAAATGCCAGTATTTCAATCTGTTTTTCCTCACATAACTTGGCAAACTCAGCAATCGGCTGAGCGATTGCTAAGACTCTTGGACTGCTCAAAGCGCCAAAATGCGCAAAGCCGTTGATCATATCCGTAATCAGCAATACGGTATCGTCCTTGCTGAACTGACTCAAATCTATTTTTTCAAGTGCCTCATAACTGGATCTAATTCGTTCAAATGCTTCAATCGACTTACTCATAAGAAGCCTCCCTATCTGATATTAAGTAAAACTAATCATGTTCTATCATATCATATTGGTGATTTTAACTCCACATGGGTATAGAAGATAAAAAGGAGGTTGACTTCATGTTATTAAATCAGAAATGTATCCCGTGCAGCTTAGGCACCCCGCCGCTTTCAAAAGAGGACATCGCAGGGTATTTGCCTGAACTCGATAACGACTGGATTGTCGATCAGAATAAACTTTTAAAAAGAATGATCGAATTCAAGAACTTTGCAGAATCCTTCGATTTTGTCTGCAAGATCGCCGACTTAGCCGAAGAGCAGGGTCATCACCCCGATATTCGTTTTGGGTGGGGATATGTGTCTATTCATCTAACCACACATAAGATCAACGGTCTTTCCGAATCGGATTTTATCATGGCTGCCAAGATTGATGCGCTTTAGCTCTAATCATATGCAAAAAAACACGTGCGATTTCGCACGTGTTTTTTACATATCGTCAAAGTGTTTGACACCGGATATTCCTATAAGTACGATTCCTAGCCCAAAGCCGAATGCTCCTAAAAAGAAATTCGCCTGCATGGGCATTCCTTTTACAAAAAGTAGGATCGCCATGGTGATCAAGATGATGAATACGCCTATCCTCTTCATTGGCTGTCGACCCCGATTTCAGTCAACCCCTCTGTCACATAGGCCTTTACCCATTGCAACACATCCACTTCTGAAAGTGAGACATCCTCACCCAGCATTTCTCTCATTTCACTTGTCGACAGCGAAAAGGTCTTGCCGTTTCTCGTATGGAAATAGTCCAAATCAGCTGATTCAAGCGATAAGACGATTCCGACAATCGTATTGGGCATATCTCCAAGCGGTGGTCTGTCGATATGGTCATACATGAACCATGCATCCACCTTTGTTCCAGCGCCCACAAGGGACGTGATATTGAAGTCCCCGCCGCACATTTCGGCATTAACTTTGAACATGGGCACGCCGAGTCCTACAGACCTTGTGGTTCTCGTGGTGTAAAACGGATCGATCACCCTTTTGAGCGTCTCCTCATCCATTCCACATCCGTTATCTTCGATTCTTATACTCAATGTGTTCTCTTCCATATCCTCGTTGATATCGAGCGTGATCCTGTCAGCTCCCGCCGTGATGCAGTTTTGCACCAAATCTAGAATATGAAGTGCGAGTTCTTTCATCTATTTGCCTCCAAATAGGGCTTTAAACAAGGCCTCTATCGTTTTTTCCTCTACATCGATATGGTGCACCGGTTCTGAGATGTTCACCAGCTCATGGGCGTCCGAATTGATAAGCATCTCATATTTTCTTAAATACAGATGCCTTTTGGTAAACTCAATCGGATCACACGCCGGGCTGAACTCCACCGACCTGATCGGAAGATCCGGTGCGATGAAGCCTAGATTGGCAATCATACTGTATGACGCGCGGTCCAGATGACAAGGAATCACTCCGCCACCGCATCCGATCGCGCGTTCGATGATCTCATCCACAGACAATTGGATGGATGCATAAAGAGAGTGTGTCAACGTTCCGATGACTTGGTCATCCGCATTTAAAATATTCTGATCCCCGAATTTTTTCGTATCATGAGGGATTTTCTGAATGTTACATATCAGTTCCTCATAAAATGATTTCAGTGAAGAAAACTCCTTAAACAAACAGAGGATGTGAACATCCTCCTTGGTTTGAACTTCTATTCCTGGAACCACTATGATAGGCAGTTCCTCAGCAACTTCAAGTGCCGCCTGCACATTTTCAATGGCGTTGTGGTCTGTGATCGCAATAAAATCAAGTTCCTTGATCACAGACATGTTCACAATATTGTTGGGCGTCATCTCCGGTTCCGCACAAGGCGACAGCGCGCTGTGTATGTGCAGGTCGTAGCTTGCCTTCATCTAGCGCAGACCACTTTCATAAAACCTTGTAAAAATAGCATAAGGGCTCTCCGAGGTCGAAAAGATCGGAATGTTCTTCTCGTTAGCCTTCTCAAGCGTCGCTGTTTCGACTGTAATCCCTTCAGGAATGATGATGCATGCCATATCAAGCAGTGAAGTAACTGCCAAGATGTTCGTATGGGTCTGAACCGTGATCCAAGCCTCATCCTCCTTGCCGTTTGCCATCACCCAGCTCAAAAGGTCGCAACATCCAAGAGATCTGATCTCTCTTGAAGTATCCACCCCGTCAGTCAACAGCTTATATCCAAAGTTATCTATCAGTGTTTGTAATGTGATCATTTTGCTCCCTTTCTTACGATACAGTCTTCAAATTTCGCACGTCCTAAGACGACATCCTCTGCAAGAGATCTGCATGTCGGTGATCCACATGCTCCACAATCAAGTCCAGGCAGCGATTTGTGAAGGGCTTCTATCTTCGTCATTTTTTCTATCGCCTTTTTAAAGTCCTTATCAAGCTTTAGAATCTGATGTGGTTCAATCTTGTTGGTCCAAACGATATTTTCAAAAGAGCACATCGATTTTAGTTCCTCATCGGAGAAAATCGGAGGCTTCTTCGCTTGTTTTCTAATTCGGCTTTTTGCGATAAAAGGATTCTCCACATTAAGCGGTCCTCCGCAGCAACCAGTGACGCAGGCATAGCCTTCGATGAAATCAACACCTCTGAGCATTTCAAGATCCACTTTGTCCAGTACTTTGGTCACTTCATCAATGCCGTCGACTGCGATATAGTTATCGATATCAACCGCATAGGACTGACCGCCGACTCTTCCCCAGCCGATGCCTACACCGCTACCCATTTGCATATCCACCATGTCGCCGGTCATACTGTCATAGAGCTTCAGCATTCTCGGATAGATGCTCTTCAGTGAGACCGCACCTGTCATCTGTGATTTATCCAGGCCTAGGGGCTTATAGATACTGGTAACCTTGGCAGGACACTCGGTAATAAGAAATATCCCGATTTCTTCGTCCTTTAGGCCAGTTTTTGCCTTCACCAGCTGTCGCGCCTGTCTTGCAGCGACTTCCGAAGGCGATTCGATCGTAATGATATTGTCGATTAGGGACGGATATCTGATTTGGATCAGCCTTGTGACCGCCGGACAATAAGTGGAGATCAAAGGTTTTCTTTCCTCTTCGGCGTTATCGACATAGTCGTTCAGGTAGGCGGATATGATATCGGCAGCCCTAGACACGTCGAATACTTCATCAAAGCCCAGTCGAAGGAATGTGTTCATCACACGATTCATATCGTATTCTGTCGGAAACTGACCATATAAAGAGGTAGCGGGAAGCGCCACTTTGTAGCGGTAGTTTGCCAAATCGCTTAAGACATCTGTTTTGGCATCCTTCGCGTGGAAAGGACACACTTTGATGCACTCACCGCAATCGATACAACGTTCCTCTATGATTTTCGCTTTTCCGTCGATCACGCGAATAGCCTGAGTCGGGCACTTGTGCATGCAATTAGTACAGCCTGTGCATTTTTCTTTGTGTAAAAACACCGAATGCCAATATGCTTTCATTCTCTACTCTCCCTCAGTATCGTATTTACAGATAAAGTGTCATCACCAACTGTGTAAATACATCCACCTCTGATGTAATCTCAAAATCATCCGAGCATTTTTTCATGTTGGGTAATCCCATTCCTGCTCCGAATCCCAATTCCCTAATTTCACTTGTTGCCGTCGAAAATCCTTTTGTCATCGCAAGTTCGATATTCTCAATTCCAGGACCGTTGTCTTTTGCTATGACTTTCACCCATTCAGGCGATATCAGACAAGTGATTTTTCCACCATTGGAATGGATAGCAATATTGATCTCTGCTTCGTATGTCGCAATCGCCACCCTACGAATAATCCCTGAATCAATACCAAGTTGTCTAAGAACTTTCTTTATGCTACTTGACGCTTCTCCAGCGACAGTAAAATCCATTGTTGGGACAGAAAACTCATATTTCATGCTTTCTTGCATGCCATTCTCCTATTCTATCAGTGACTTAAACCGAAATACCTTTTAGTCCTTTGCTATACAAAATTCCGGATGCGGTGTACATGGTATATTTAGTCGCCAGCAATGTCATCTCGTGATCATTTGCAAGTGCGACCACATCTGCAGTAGGTTCTTTTCCCCTTATAAAAATGATTGCCTTTAAATCAAGCATTTCAGCCGTTCGTATTACCTGATGATTTACAAGACCTGTAATGAGTATGGTATCATCTTCGACATATGCGAGCACATCGCTCATCAAGTCGGATCCGAACGCGTATTCATAATCACGATCCAGTGACTCTTTTCCCGTTAGCACTTCACACTCAAGTAGTTCAGCGATTTCCCTTAAAAACATGTGGTCCTCCTGACATGGACTTTGTTTTGCTACAAATAGCAAAGTTAAAGTTAAAGAATTAACAATATTCTTCCATTATATCATACACCAAATAGTTAAAGCATGTAAATAGGGCGATTACGCTGTGAAAACGTTGTCAAGCATGATGTAAAAAAATCGTTTTCAGTTAGAAACGATAAGAATTTGCTAAAGCCGTGCACATGATTAAGCATTCAAGATTTATTATACCACACTGCTAGGAGACGTATAAGCCTAACAATCCCTATCGTTCGAAAAGTCTGAATATAGCACATTTTCAAACTTCTTAATATTTCGTAACACTTGTAAATGATATTGATAATCAATAGCGATGATGATATACTTTCATTAGTAGATAGGCAGCAATGGCTATAGAATAAGGACTCACAAGGAGGTACACCATGACACATCAATTACCTAAATTAAAATACAGCTATGACGCTCTCGAACCACATATCGATGCAAGAACCATGGAAATTCACCATTCGAAACATCATCAGGGTTACATAAACAATTTGAACGCAGCACTCGAGTCGTTGGATGACTTAAAGGAAATGCCCGTTGCCGATTTGCTTAAGCATTTGGAAATCGTTCCACAAGAGAAATACTGGACGGTTAGAAACAATGCGGGTGGTCACTTCAACCACAGCCTTTTCTGGGACGCCATGTCTCCAAATGGACAAGCTAAACCATCAGGCGAACTGTATTCTACGATTGTGGCAGTTTTCGGAAGCTTTGAAGCTTTTCAGGCGGCCTTCGAAAAAGCGGCGCTGGGCCAGTTCGGTAGCGGTTGGGCGTGGCTGATTAAGACTTCGGACGGCAACTTAGAGGTCGTCGGTACTCCCAATCAGGACAATCCAATCTCAGACGGACATCTACCCTTACTTGGAATCGATGTATGGGAACATGCCTATTACCTAAACTACCAAAACAGAAGAGCTGACTACGTAAAGGCCTTCTGGTCGCTAGTGGACTGGAATGTGGTGGAAAACAGGTTTAACTTTTAGGAGTATATACAATTAGGATGATAAGTAAAAACTAGGTCTCATTTAATGAGCACCTAGTTTTTTTCTGTTATGCGTCGCAATACTTGATATCTCCGTATTCCTCCATAAACTCGACCTTGATCTGTATCATGGTCTGCAGCTCATTGATGAATAGGAACAACCTCGCCCTGTCTTCAAACGCCTGCCTGGTCTGAGGAAGCTCGCCAAATCGATATTTGTCGAGTAGGACTTCAAGCTGCTCTAAAAGCTCCTTTCCTGTGTTGCATTCCCTGATTCCAGATGCCACGAGTTCGGTAAAAGCGCTCACATCCTTTGCCGCATCCTGGGTTAGAATCACGCCGTCTATATGCAATGACATGGCTTTGAGTCTATCATACTGTCGTTTGCGCATGACCATGTATTCCACATAGTAGCTGTTGTCGATAAAAAAGTAGTTGTTCATGTACTGGTAGGCATAGGACTTACCTTCCCTAAGGGACTGCCTCAGTTCTTGCAGCGAATTTTCCCCGGCACTTAAGTCACAGGCGTTTTTCAGTTCAAGCGCGAAGACCTGAAGCACTTTCTTTATCTTTTCTTCGATTTCGAGCTGACTGGTCCTTACCTTGTTTTCCTTGCTTGGTATGTGCATGTTCAAAAGCAGTCCGCTTGCTATCCCTATCCCCATCAGGGCGAATTCGTTGACCAGCGCGTGGGCTGTTATCTCACCATAACTCAAAAGATGCGTAACAAGGACGATGTTGGTCATGGTCCCTTCATTCAGCTTAAGCGAATTGACGATCGGAATAAAGAGCATCAGGAAAATACCGAGCGTGTAGATATGGAATCCGAAAATCCAGAATGCCGACACTGCGATCGACAAACCGATGACCGCTGACAATGCGCGTTTTCCGGCAACAATCCACGTTTGACGCTTGGTATCCAAAATGCTCAGTATGGCGATCAAACCAGCCGATACCGGAAAATCAAGACCGAGCATGGTGGCAACATAGATGGCCATCACAACACCGATACTTGATTTAAGCGTACGAAGCCCTAAAAATTTCATAAATAATCCTCTCCAGTCTATTCGTCAAAGAACATCACCGCATAGTCGGCGACAAAGACGAAGCCGATTTTTTCGTATAAGCGACCTGCCGCAGGGTTGTCGTAACGTAGAACCGGTGTCTTACCTGCACTGATGATGTCTTTGCAAAGCTGCACCGAAATCGCCTGCGCACAGTGGTTTCTCCGATACTCAGGCAGCGTGGCTATACCAACAAGGGTGCCGTAGATCGGATGTGAAGATGTCCACTCGCCTGCGGCCACGACTTTCCCGTCCATCTTGGCCACATATCCCTTAAGCAGTTTAAGATCAAACAACATGCGCTGTTTTTCATCCTCGGGATCTATTTTCAACTCGAACGCGTCATTCTGAACGAGTATCTTTCCTGCGATATCTTCAAGCTGGAGCGGTTGGATCGGACACGAATCGACCGCTCCAAGTTCGTTCAGATGGTCAAGACGCATCAGATGCGTGATCCACACCCGTTGATGCTCCATCTTTTCAGCTAATCCTGTGATGAGGTGGCAAGGTCCTGTGATCGCCCTTAGCTTGCGTCCTATCAAAAGACTTAAAAGCGGGTCATGATCCATTCCTTCCCTCTCAAACACATACGCGACTCCCTCGTAGATCGAGCAAGCTCCTGTAAGCCTTCCGCCCGCACTTCGCACCCATGTCGTGATACTCTGATTGAGAAATCCATGGGTGATAAGCAGCGAGGTGAAATTCACATTGAGCTCAGGGGAACCATATAAAAACTTGGCCAAATCGCCATATTCTTCTTTTGTGACCAAATGGTACATACCTACCTCCATCGTCTCTTAGTAACTTCATCATAGCAGATTGCCAAACCGTACTCAACACCCTAGGCCCTAATGGCTATACGACAAAATATAAAAATCCCCATTCCAGTTATATGGAATGGGGACTTTGTCGGTCTTACCTGTTTTCTTCGCAGTCACAACCGCATACGTTGGCATCAATGGGGTACTTGTCCCTTCGATAATAATGCGTATGAAGCAGTTCATGCGATTTGTGGCTATTCGGTTTTTCAAGGAAGTTCTCATAGAGCTTCATCAATGTTTCATTCTTATGGGATTTTCTTTGCGGCATGATCAGGTCTTCCTCGTAAAGCGCTTTCGCACGCTCTGACTTGACATCGATCATCTCCTTGACCTTGGCGCTAACTTGAGGTTGTCCCCCACCGGTCACACAACCACCTTCGCAACCCATCACCTCGATGAAGTGCAAGTCGGATTTTTCACCGGATTTTATTTTTTCAAGAAGCCTTCTGGCATTTCCTGTGCCGTGCACAACAGCAGCCTTGACGTCGAGATCGCCGATTCTAACGGTTGCTTCCTTGTAACCTTCCGTACCACGCACGTCATGATACTCGATTTCGTTTAAATCCTCTCCAGTGAGCACGTCCGCTACGGTTCTGAGCGCAGCTTCCATCACGCCGCCCGTGGCTCCAAAGATTACAGCGGCTCCTGTGTACTCGCCAAGAGTAGGATCGAAATCCGAATCGGGAAGATTTACAAAGTCCATGCGGGACTGTTTTATCATTTTACCCAGTTCGCGTGTCGTCAATACCGCATCGACGTCCCTATTTCCGTCCACTACCATCTCAGGCCTTGCGGCTTCAGACTTCTTGGAGGTACAAGGCATTATTGAAACAACAAACATCTTTTTAGGATCGATTCCGATCTTATCCGCGTAATAGGTCTTAAGCAGGGCGCCGAACATCTGATGAGGTGATTTACATGTGGACAAGTGATCAAGCATCTCTGGATAATAGAACTCGCAGAACCTGATCCAGCCTGGAGAACACGAGGTGATCATCGGTAATGTTCCGCCTGTTTTTATTCTTGTCAAAAGTTCCGTGCCTTCTTCAAGGATGGTAAGGTCCGCGGCGAAGTTGGTGTCGAACACATTGTCAAAACCCAACCGTTTGAGCGCAGTGACCATTCTACCAGTCACCCTTGTGCCGATCGGAAGCCCGAAAGACTCACCGAGTCCTGCACGAACAGCAGGCGCTGTCTGGGCGATCACATAAGTATCCGGATCTTCAATCGCATCCCAAACACGTTCGATATCCGTTTTCTCTCTTAGTGCCGCTACCGGGCATACGTTGATACATTGACCGCAGTAGATACACGGTACATCTTTTAGCGACTTGTCAAACGCAGGGGCAATGATTGTTTCATGCCCGCGATTGGTAAATTCAAGAATACCTATCGTCTGCACATCCTTACAAGTGTTGACACAACGACCACATAGGATGCATTTACTTGAGTCCCTAACGATAGACGGCGACAGATCGTCGATTTTGTACGCTTTCTTTTCGCCATGAAAAACAACATCTTCTAGACCGAGTTCTTCAGTAAGCGTTTGCAACTCACATGTGCCATTACGATAACACGACAGACATTCTCTGTTGTGGCTTGCCAAGATCAGTTCCACCGTGTCTTTGATCGCTTCACGGACCTTTTTGGTATTCGTCTTCACCTGCATGCCTTCCCTAACGGGTGTCACGCAAGAAGTCTGGAGCGTTCTAGCTCCTTCGATTTCCACTAGACATACCCTACATGCCCCTACTTCGTTTACGTCTTTCATGTAGCAAAGTGTTGGAATGTCAAATCCCGCTTGTCTTGCTGCGTGAAGAACCGTTGCGTCCGACGGTACTTCAACAGACAGTCCATTGACCGTCAACTTCACCTTTTCCACTGTAAACACCTCTCCCTCTGGTAGTTCTGATACGCTGCTTTCGTTTCTATTTGTTCGAATAGTCAGTATATTCAGAAGATTAATTATATTTTAACATATTTTTTTTTAACCTGTACTTTAAATATTTTTTAACAATCCCCTTCAACCGTAGATATATCTAGCACTTTAGCTAAAACCGTGAATTTCCAACGACTTCAAGGAAACGTTTTCATAAAACTTTATCGTGAAAATTATTCTCTTCTTTGAAAAATCTTTAGCAAAGTTTCACATAAAAAAAGTGGCCAAATGGCCACTCCGGTTGTCCTTCAATTTATTATGCCGCAATACTTACTTGGCAGTGTGCAGTTCACGCAGCTTGGCATCCAGTTCCGCAGCCGCATTGAACCCCATTCGTTTCAGCGAATGGTTTCTTGCAGCGGCCTCTAGGATGACAGCCAAGTTTCTACCCGGCTTGACAGGCAAGGTGATTTTTGGAACGTCGATGTCCAAAATCTGCATGAATTTCTCGTCAAGACCTAACCTGTCGTAATCCGATTGCGCCGACCATTCTTCAATCTGAACGATCAGGTCGATGTTCATGTTATCCTTTACAGAGCCTATACCGTACAACTTAGACATATCGACAATGCCTATACCCCTAATCTCCATAAAGTTCTTAATCAGGTCAGGTGATTTTCCGTTGAGCGTGTTGTCGCTCACCTTATGGATTTCGATTGCGTCATCAGCTACAAAACGGTGTCCACGCTTTACAAGCTCAAGAGCGGTTTCTGACTTACCGACCCCGCTTTTCCCCAGTATGAGGGTTCCGACTCCGTTAATGTCGATCAATACGCCGTGGATCGTCGTCGACTCAGCCAGCTTGTTGTCGATATATTTGAGAAGATCCGACACGAAGTTCGTCGTGATTCTAGGAGTCGTGAAAATCGGTATGTTGTACTGGTCTCCAAGTTCGATGAACTCACTCTGTACCGGAAGGTTTCTTGAGAAAATGATTCCCGGCACACCGAATTTCATGATGTCCTCCACCACATTCCTTCTTCTCTGATCGTCAAGCTGTTCGATATATTTCCACTCCACCATACCTACGATCTGTAGTCTTTCATTGGCGAAAGAGTCAAGAAATCCTGTCAGCTGAAGACCGATTCTATTAAGCTCAGGTGAGGTCACCTTGATCTCTCTTGTCGACGCATGATTGAGTTGTTCCAGTTTGAAGTCTTTGATAAGTTCATCCAGACTAACATATTTTTGATCCATTTACTGCTTTCCTCCGTTAAAATAATCGATGATTGCGAGCGCGGTCTTGTCAATGATACCTTCCACTGCGATGAGTTCCTCATAGGAAGCGGTTTTAATCTTGTCTATCGTCTTAAAATGCTTCAGGAGCGCTTGTTTTCTTTTGGGCCCGACGCCTTCGATATCGTCCAGCACCGACTGCGACATGGCTTTGTCACGTAGACTTCTATGGTAGCTGATGGCAAACCTATGCACTTCTTCTTGAATGCCTGCGATCAGGCGGTACAGATCGCTATGTTTATCCAGTATATAAGTCTCTCCGTTATAATACAAGGCATTCGTCCTATGTTTTTCATTCTTTACCATTCCAACGACAGGGATATCCACCTTCATGGCATTCATCACTTCAAGCACCGAACTCACATGCCCTTTGCCACCGTCTATGAGCAGCACATCGGGTAGCTTGTCGAACTTGTGATGACTTGACGCACCGTCTTTTTGCTCGTCAAGTCCCCGTTTAAATCGTCTGTAGAGAACCTCCATCATGCTTCCGTAATCATTGGGTCCTTCAATAGTTTTTACCTTAAACCTGCGGTAGTCGCTTTTCTTCTTGTCGCCTTTTTCATAAACCACCATGGAGCCTACGGAAAAGACGCCCATGATATTGGATATGTCATACGCTTCCAGCCTTAAGGGCATCGCACCCAGTCCGAGAAGGTTCCTCATTTCAGTAAGGACCTTCAACTGTGCCAGTTCCTTGACCTTGATGTTTTCGTAGTGCTTTTCAAGATACTCTTTGGCATTGGTCGTCACAAGATCGACCAGCTGCTTTTTTTCTCCCTTTTGTGGAGTGAGAACATATAGCCTTTTTCCAGACTTTTGACTCAGCCACTCCTCATACACCTTGTGGTCCGCTATGGGCTCTGGCAAAAGAAGCTCTTTTGGAATGAAAGCCGTTCCGCCGTAAAACTGTAGGATGAACTGCTCAAGCAGCTGTGAGGACGTCTCGAACTGAACATCGTCGAACATGAACCTCTCCCTATTGAGCAGGAGTCCTCCCCTAACGAAGAAGACCATGATACACGCCTTGTCGTCCACTTTCGCGATTGAAATCACATCCTGGTCGATTCCGCTTGTCTGTGTCACCTTTTGCTTTATGGTCAGCTGGGTCAGTATCTTAAGTTGGTTTCTCAACTGGGCCGCTTTTTCAAACTGGAGTTTGTTAGCGGCAGACAGCATTTCGCTTTCTATCTTTTTGAGCAGTTCGGTTTCCTTTCCTGTCAAAAATAGTTTGATATCCTCCACAAGTTTTCCGTACTCTTCCTTTTGAACGTTCCCTTTACATGGTCCCAGACATTGCTTGATATGATAGTTGAGACAGGGTCGTTGATTCTTCTTTGTCATGTCCCGGTTGCACTGCCTGATTGGAAACACCTTTTGAATGACGTCTATCGTCTGGTTCACATCGTAATCGCTCGTATAGGGACCGAAGTATTTGGCCTTGTCCTTTTTGATGGCTCTTACTTTGATTACTCTTGGATAATCTTCAGCGGTGATCTTGATATATGGATATGCCTTGTCATCCTTCAGGCGTATGTTGAACCTTGGCTTGTATTTCTTGATAAGATTCGATTCGAGTATGAGCGCCTCGACTTCGGAATCGGTGATGATGTACTCATACTCATCGATATTCACCACCAGCGTCTGGGTTTTGGGCATATGGCTGCTGAATCCCCTAAAGTAGGAGGAGACCCTATTTTTAAGATTTTTCGCCTTGCCCACATAGATGATGTTTCCTTCTTTGTCTTTCATCATATACACGCCAGGAAGCTGTGGTAGCATTTTAAGTTGTTCACTAAAGTCTTTCATCGTCCGCACCTTTCCTCTTAGCATAAGTATAACCCATAGTGAAGGTAAATAAAAAGCCAGGAATTATAATCCTGGCTTTAAATCGTCGACAAAGCCCGACTTATTTATTTGAGTAAGGCTTTTAAGAAGTAACCTGTGTGGGATTGATCAAACGCGCTTATTTCTTCAGGTGTTCCTGTTGCGATGATTCGACCACCCTTGTCGCCGCCCTCCGGACCGATATCGATGACGTAGTCGGCCGATTTGATCACATCCAGATTATGTTCGATCACGACGACTGTGTTTCCGCCTTCGACGAGACGGTCCAGAACGTGGATCAGATTATGGACATCGGCCATATGAAGACCGGTCGTAGGTTCGTCAAGGATATACAGGGTCTTGCCTGTGCTTCTTTTGCTCAGTTCTGTCGCAAGCTTGATACGCTGCGCTTCACCTCCGGATAGCTGGGTGGATGGCTGACCTAGACGGATATAACCTAGTCCTACATCATTCAGAGTCTCCATCTTCCTTCTTATCTTGGGTACGTTCTCAAAGAAGGTAAGGCTTTCTTCCACGGTCATCTCCAAAACGTCCGCAATGTTCTTACCCTTATATTTAACCTGAAGCGTCTCCCTGTTGTAGCGTTTGCCTTTACATACGTCGCAAGGCACATAGACATCGGGTAGGAAGTGCATCTCTATCTTTAAGATTCCGTCGCCCTTGCAGGCCTCGCATCTTCCACCTTTGACATTAAAGCTGAATCGCCCTTTGGCATAACCCCTGATTTTGGCTTCCGGCACTGCGGTATAGATGTCTCTGATAAAGTCGAACACACCTGTGTACGTCGCAGGATTCGATCTTGGTGTCCGTCCAATAGGTGACTGGTCGATATCGATTACTTTATCGATATGCTCAAGTCCCTTAATGCTATCGTGTTTGCCAGGTTTCACGCGCGTTCTGTAAAGACTTGAGGCAGCACCCTTATAGAGTATCTCATTGATCAGAGAACTCTTCCCCGAGCCTGATACACCCGTCACAGCGGTGAAGGTCGCTAGCGGGAATGTGGCATGCACACCTTTAAGGTTGTTCTCACGCGCCCCGAGCACCTCGATAGCGAGTCCGTTTCCTTTTCTTCTTTTATCAGGTACGTGGATAAACTTCTTGCCGGAGATATATTGGCCGGTTATGGAGTTCTCATTCGCAAGGATTTCTTCGAAGGTTCCTTCGGCGATGATCTCACCACCGTGTTCTCCGGCTCCAGGACCGATATCTATCACATAATCCGCACGCCTGATGGTGTCCTCGTCATGTTCTACAACGATCAGCGTGTTTCCCACATCCGTCAGTTCTCGAAGTGTCTTTAAGAGCTTCTCATTGTCTCTTTGATGAAGTCCGATGCTGGGTTCGTCCAAAATGTAAAGTACGCCGCATAGTCCAGACCCGATTTGTGTCGCAAGCCTAATACGCTGCGATTCGCCCCCGGAAAGCGTGCCTGAAGCACGTGAGAGGTTCAGGTAGCTGAGACCGACGTTCATCAAAAAATTGAGTCTTGCGAAAATTTCCTTCAGGATGAGTTCAGCGATCATCGTTTTGGTCGGATCAAGTTCTAAGTTTTCAAAAAAATCAAGGCAGGCTTCGACAGATAGGGCGGTCACCTCAGAAATATTAAGCCCGCCAACCGTCACAGCCAGTGTTTCCTTTTTCAACCTATGGCCCTGGCAGGCCTCACACGGATTCAGGCTCATGTACTCTTCGATCTTGCCTCGCATATAGTCCGAGTTGGTCTCCTTGTAGCGGCGCTCAAGATTGTTGACCACGCCTTCAAAAGGTGCCTTATAGGTTCTCACACCGCCAAACTTGCTCTCGTAGGTGAACTCGATTTCTCTGCCGTCGGTACCGAACAAGAGCTCATGCCTAAGCGAATCCGGCAATTTATCGTAGGGTTTATCCAGGGAACCCTTATGGTGCTTTACTAGGCTTTCGATCAGCTGCTGATAATAGGTGCCGTCTCCGCTGTTTGCAAAAGGTGCGATGGCGCCATCGTTTATGCTCAGCTTCCTATCCGGTACTACAAGGTCCGGATCCACGCTTAAAAGGTGTCCAAGACCCTTGCACTGGGTACACGCGCCGTAAGGTGAGTTGAAGGAAAACATCCTCGGTTCCATCTCATCGATACCGACTCCATGTTCAGAGCAGGCGAACCTAGTGTTGAAGGTGTGGTCCACGCTGTCGATCTCGTTGATGATCAATAGCCCGTCAGATTCCCTTAAGGCAGTCTCCACCGAGTCAGACAGCCTTTTTTCAATGCCTTCCTTGATGATCAGCCTGTCGATCACGATTTCGATCGTATGCTTTCTGGTCTTGTTGAGGCTGATGTCACTGTCGATCTCCATGATCTCGCCGTTGATGCGTACACGGACGTAGCCTTCTTTTCTGATGCGTTCGAGTTCCTTTTTGTGTTCTCCTTTTTTTCCTCTGACAATCGGAGCGATCACCTGAATTTTCGTACGTTCAGGCATCGCCATGATCCTGTCCACGATCTGGTCTACGGACTGTTGCTCGATCACCTGATGACAGATCGGACAGTGCGGCGTTCCCACTCTCGCAAATAGGAGTCTGAAGTAATCGTAGATTTCTGTTACGGTACCTACTGTGGATCTTGGGTTCTTACTGGTCGTCTTCTGATCGATGGAGATCGCAGGTGACAATCCTTCGATGGACTCCACATCCGGTTTTTCCATTTGTCCTAAGAACTGTCTTGCATAGGCGGAAAGACTCTCCACATATCTTCTTTGCCCTTCGGCGTAGATGGTGTCAAAAGCCAATGAAGATTTTCCAGAACCGCTCAGCCCCGTAATGACGACGAGTTCGTTTCTCGGTATCTTCACATTGATGTTCTTCAGGTTATGCTCTTTGGCACCCCGTACTTCAATATATTGTTTAATCATGTCTAACCTCTAGCTTTCAAGCATGTCTTTTAAGTCGTTTATCTCATCGCGGAGCTCGGCTGCTCGTTCAAACTCCAGCGCTTTTGAAGCGTTCATCATCTCATCGGTCAAGTGCCTGATCATCGTTTCAATCTCATCTTTCGGTATCGTCATATGACCTGTGGCATGCCCGATGTCGTAGGTGATGTCGCCTTCTGAAGCTTTGGTGGCTTCTATCACCGCGCGCACGTTCTTCTTGATCGACTTCGGTTCGATGCCGTTTTCCTGATTGTAGCGGGCTTGTCTGATCCGTCTTCTCTCGGTTTCAGTAAGGGCCAGGTTCATGGAATTGGTGATCTTGTCCGCGTACATGATGACGCGACCGTTGAGATGTCTGGCCGCCCGTCCGATCGTCTGGACAAGGCTGGTCTCTGACCGCAGGAATCCTTCCTTGTCGGCATCAAGGATAGCCACAAGAGAAACCTCAGGTAGGTCAAGCCCCTCTCTTAAGAGGTTGATCCCGACAAGCACGTCAAATACACCAAGTCTGAGATCCCTGATGATTTCCATCCGTTCCATCGTATCGATGTCGGAATGCATGTATCTTACTTTCACGTCAAGTCCCTTGAGATAGTCCGTAAGGTCCTCGGCCATCCTTTTGGTGAGTGTGGTCACCAGCACACGTTCCTTTTTAGAAACCCTATCGGTGATCTCGCTGAACAGATCATCGATCTGACCTTCGACAGGTCTTACTTCCACTGGAGGATCCAGCAGTCCTGTAGGTCTGATGACTTGCTCGACGATCAGCTGGGAGTGTTCCTTCTCATATACCGACGGAGTCGCGCTGACGTAGAGGACCTTGTCGAGAAGACTGTCGAACTCGTCAAAATTCAGGGGCCTGTTGTCCATAGCAGACGGCAGTCTGAATCCGTAATCGACCAGATTGCGCTTTCTTGACTGGTCGCCTCCAAACATCCCTCTGATTTGCGGGACGGATACATGCGACTCGTCGATCACCACTAAAAAATCATCCGGGAAATAGTCGATGAGCGTATAGGGTCTGCTGCCGGGAGGCCTTAAGGACATGACCCTCGAATAGTTCTCTATTCCTTGGCAGAAGCCTACTTCTCTTAGCATTTCAATGTCATATCGTGTTCGCTGCTCGATACGCTGCGCCTCAATCAGTTTTCCTTCATTCTTGAAAAAGGCGATCTGTTCCTCGAGCTCCCTTTCTATTTCGCCGATGGCGACTTCTATCTTGTCCTTAGGGGTGACATAGTGCGATGCGGGAAAGAAGATAGCATGGTTCCTAACCCCTAATATCTCACCTGTCAAGGCGTTCACTTCTACGATCCGCTCGATTTCATCGCCAAACATTTCAATCCTGATCGCCTTATCAAAGGAGGCAGCAGGCATGATCTCGATCACATCGCCTCTGACCCTGAACGTCGAGCGGGTGAAGTTGATGTCGTTTCTCACATACTGGATATCCACAAGCTTGGTCAATATCTCGTCTCTTGTCTTGATCATTCCGGGTCGAAGCGATAGGACCATGCTGTTGTAGTCGATCGGGTTACCGAGTCCGTAGATGCACGATACCGACGCGACGATGATCACATCTTTTCTTTCAAAAAGACTTGCTGTGGCAGAGTGCCGAAGCTTGTCGATTTCCTCGTTGATCGCAGAATCCTTTTCAATGAAGGTATCCGACGCCGCGACGTAAGCCTCGGGCTGATAATAGTCATAATAGCTTACGAAATACTCGACGGCATTATCCGGGAAGAACTCCCTGAATTCACTGCATAGCTGGGCTGCGAGTGTCTTGTTATGGGCGATCACCAAGGTTGGAACCTTAAGTTCCTGTATCACATTCGCAACAGAAAATGTCTTACCAGATCCTGTGACGCCAAGTAGGGTCTGCTTTTTGTTTCCTGACTTAAATCCATTGATAAGTCCGTCTATTGCTACAGGCTGGTCTCCTGTCGGTGCAAAATCCGAAACTAATTTAAACGTATCCATTGTTTCACCTCTTAACCTACAGAACGTTTGTTCGCTTATATAATTTTATCGTTCTTGATATCATATGTCAATTACAATAGTTTATTATACCCTGATTTATCTGGAAACAAGCAAAAGCCGTCCCAAACGGAACGGCTTTAGATGTTTACAGGTTGTTTATATCCTGCTGACTGATTTTTCTTGTAACATATTTTTCGTTTAGCTTGCGGACAACAGCAAGCATGGGTACGCCGAGCAGCATTCCCATCACACCGAACAGACCGCCGCCTACGATGATGGCGATAATGATCCAGAACGGCGACATGCCTACGCTGTCTCCAAGTATTTTAGGTCCGATGATGTATCCGTCAAGCTGTTGCAGCAAGAGAACGAAGATCGCCACCCAAAGTGCCTGGATCGGAGAATGGAACAAGGTGAGTATGATCGCAGGTACCGCACCGATGAAGGGTCCGAAAAACGGAATCATATTGGTGAGTCCTATGATGAAGGACAAGAGCACTGCATATTTAACACCGAGTATGGTCAGTCCGGCAAAACAGATCATGCCGATAATCAGTGAATCGATGGTTTTTCCTATCAGGTATTTGCTCAAAACAGAATCGATTTCCCGTCCGAGTTCGATGAGACTCTCCGCTCTTCTTGGTCCAAGGTAGGCCCTCATCATCCGTTTGCTCTCCTTGTTGAAGTTCTCCTTATCCTTAAGCAGGTACACAGAGATCACAAGCCCCATGATGAATTTGAAAACACCGGAGGTGAAATCGAAGATCGCCTGTCCAAGACCCAGGGCGAAGGTCTGCAGATTGTCCGCCAAGGACTGCAGCTGTTCCTGAAAGTCGAAATTTGAAAAGCTTTCCAGACTGAGGTTATACGTATTGGCCAGTTTCTCGAGGCTCTGAATGTCGACCAGGCGCTTCTGATACCAAAGCGTCGCTGTTTCTGCATAGGACGGAAACTCTTTAACGATTTCAAACACACTGTTTACAATCCTTGGTATGATGATGGTCAAGACTCCCGTCAGGAGGAAGATCACCAAAAGATAGACGCAAAGGATCGCCACTGTGCGCTTCATCTTAAAATGCTTTTCAAAAACCTTCATCATCGGATTCAGAAGATAGGCGATGATGGCCGCCCATATGATCGGAACCAGTATGGACACGATAAATGAGATGCCGTTTAAAAGCACATCGATCTGGTTGATGAATTTGTATGCGATAAAGGCTAGGATTACAGCTGGCAACACGCTTATATAAGGAAAATTTTTAGCATTCAAGACAATCGCCTCCTATGTTAGATGATATCATCTATACTATACCAAAGAATCACCGGGTTTTGTCTTAAAAAATGATTAGATGTTCTCGATTTGCGCATATTCCGGTTTTTTATCCAATTTATGATGTGCTTCTACGTATCTTACCGTGCCTGTTTTGCCACGGATCACAAGCGAGTGAGAGATCGCCTTGTTGTCTCCCTGATAGTGGATTCCTCTGACCATCTGGCAGTCGGATATTCCTGTGGCGCAGAAGTAGATGTCATCGCTGGATACGAGCTCGTCCATCGTAAGAACCACATCGTAGGGAGCATCCATCTCTACGCAGCGTTTTCTTTCTTCGTCGTTCATCGGCGTCAGCCTTCCTTCGCAGTAACCACCTAGGGCTTTAATCGCCGCAGCTGCGACAACCCCTTCCGGTGCGCCTCCGTTGGCGATCATCATATCCACGTTCTGATCGTCAAAACATGTCGCCAGTGCGGCTGCGACATCGCCATCCTTAAACAGCTTCACCCGACAACCTAAGTTTCTGCACGCCTCTATGATGTAGTCGCTTCGTTCCCTATCGATCGTCGAGACGACCATGTCTTCAATCGCTTTTCCCTTGGCTTTGGCAAGGTTTTTGATGTTTTCCTCAACCGTCAGATTAAGACTGCATACGCCGATCCCCTCACGACCCACAGCCAACTTGTCCATGTACATGTCAGGAGCTTTGAGCAGTTTCCCTCTAGGTGCGAGTGCGACTACCGCTATCGAGTCATCCAGACCTTTTGCAAGGGCTGAGGTTCCGTCAATCGGGTCCACTGCGATATCCACTTGTGGAAAATCCATATCCGATCGCCCGATCTTCTCACCGATGTAAAGCATCGGTGCTTCATCGAGCTCACCTTCTCCGATTACCACTTCTCCGTCGATATGAAGTGTATCGAACATTTTTCTCATACTGTCCACTGCCGCCCCGTCAGCCGCATTTTTGTCCCCACGACCCAAATAGCGTGCTGCTGCAAGCGCTGCTGCCTCTGTAACCCTCACAAGGTTAATTGCTAAATCACGATCCATCTTATCCTCCTCATTAAAATGAAACAACTACAAAATAAAAACACCTGAAGAGAACTCCAAATGTTTTAATCACTCATTTAATATTCTTTAATGATATTGTCGAAAACAAACTCATGCTCTGTGATAAACGTATCCAGATCCTGCCATGAGATGTTGAGCTTGATGATATCCTTATTGTCCATCCTATCGAGTCTAGCGTCCATTTCGACACCTTTGAACTTTTTATAATACTCGGTTGACGGGTTATCCCTGTGCACCCACACTCTCATCTGATCCAGGTGGTTCTTTCTGAAGAACTTGGCGCAAGCCACAAGTAGCGCGCTACCATAGCCATTGTGCTGATGCTTGTCAGCGACGTAATGGGCGATGATCTCTCCGTAACTTTCACCTGCCTTCGATTTATGGATCTGAGGCACTGCGAAACCGATGATTCCGCCTGTTTTTTCCTCGATTACATAAACGATGCTGCCTTCATTGATATACTTGAGCCAGAATTTCTTTCTGTTTTCATAGCTCAGCTTCTCTAAGAATTCAGGAGATACGAAGTCTCCATAAAAATCTGTCCAGACATCATAGTGTACTCGTGCGATATCGTTGGTATCGTATATATTCGCTTTACGGATAATCATACTGTCGTCCTTTCATAGGTGCTCACTGCAAATTCATTATTTGCTCTCATAATATTGTATCACAATTTACCTAATGCTTTATTCATACCCAATTTTCCGGTCTTATTCATGAAAAAAAGAAGACGCCGAAATAACGCCTCCTCACAGTATACTGACTAAGTAGCCTTAGGTAAAGAATTCTTACTAAATCTTAATGATTATTATATTTGATCCAAGAGAATGCGAATCGCTTCTTGCAGTTGCACATCCGTCTCATCGTCTTTGGCATCGTAATCTTCAGCCTGTTCAAGGATGATATTCGGCTCAATTCCTGTGCCGTGGATATAGTCGCCGTTGGGCGTGAAGTACTGCGCTATGGTAAGCTTGATGCCGTCGCCGTCCCTAAGTGGTCTGACCGTCTGCACCAGTCCTTTTCCGAATGTCTGGGTTCCGATCACGGTTCCAGACTCAGAATCCTTGATCGCTCCAGTCAATATCTCAGATGCTGACGCGCTTCCGCCGTTGACGAGTACCGTGATCGGCAGATCGATCTTGCCGCTGTCAGATTCGAACGAGTCTTCCTGTCCCTTGTTGTCTTTGGTCGATACGATCACCTGTTCACCTAAGATATAGTCCGCAATCTTTATGACTTCGGACAAGCTTCCACCAGGATTGTTTCTGAGGTCGATCACAAGTCCTCTGATGTTTTGTGATTCCAAGGCTTTATAATGATTCACAAATTCTGTGAAGACCTTTTCGTCAAAAGAAGTGATTCTTAGGTAGCCGATAGGATCTTCTGTATCGAGCATTCTTGACTTCACTGATTTGATGACAATCTGCGCTCTAGTGATCGGCACATCGAAAGTTTCTGTGCCTTCACGGTAGATGGTCAATATGACATCTGTCCCAGGCACGCCCTTCATTCTCTTGATAGCGGCATCCATGGTCTCGGCGAAAACTTCCACTCCGTCCACCTTCAAGATCTTATCTCCGGTGATCAGACCCGCCGCTTCACC
The DNA here is from genome assembly GCF_004125825.1 of Fusibacter sp. A1. Taxonomy (NCBI): domain Bacteria; kingdom Bacillati; phylum Bacillota; class Clostridia; order Eubacteriales; family Fusibacteraceae; genus Fusibacter; species Fusibacter sp. A1. The sequence continues at coordinate 162,688 of NZ_QQWI01000009.1, forward strand.
CGGCGTATCCTCTATAGGGGATACGACAGTGATGTAATTGTCTTTTCCAGGTTCAACGACGATTCCTATTCCACCGTAGCTTCCAGAGGTGGATTCATTGAAGGCCTTAAACTCGTCGACCGTGAAATAAACTGAATACGGATCATCGAGGGCGCTGAAGATTCCGTCGATCACGCCTTCTTCAAAATCGATATCCTGCGTACTCAGATAGTAGTTGCTCTCGATATAAGCCTTTAGCTGTTCGGCTTTCGCATACCTGTCCTGGACCGCCTTGAGTTCTTCAAGTTCGCTGGTCAGAACGACTTTTCGCTCACCCATGCTGAACTGGGCATAAAGTGTCAACACGCTTGATGTGACCATTGCGGCCACGATCACCGTGATCAGTAATACAACTCTTAGACTCTTCTTCAAGTGAAATTCTCCTTTATATCTAATTGCTTGGGTTGGTCACATAATCGTAAGGATCGACATAGTCCCCTGCCACCCTGACTTCAAAGTGCAGATGGTTTCCCGTCGACCTGCCGGTGCTTCCTACTTTTGCAATAGCATCGCCTTTTTTGACTTCCGTTCCAGGGCTTACAAGCAAGGCGCTGTTGTGACCGTATAGGGTTATTATTCCGCCGCCATGGTCGATCATCACGGCCATGCCGTAACTTCCGAGCCAGTCGGAATAAATGACCTGTCCTGACTGGGCGGCATAGACAGCCGCTCCTTTTGGAGCCCTGACATCGATCCCGGTGTGCAGCTTAAGCGTCAGTAAGATCGGATGCATACGCTCGCCGAATGGCGAACTGATGCTTGTATGGCTCAAGTCGAGCGGCCACATCATCTTTCCGCCGACGTATTTCTTTCTGAGCTCCAGGTCCTTAAGAATGCTCGTGATCTTGTCGGCATCCTTGTTCAGTTCGTTAAGCTGGTTTGACAGGGCCTTATGGTCTTGCTGCAGAAGCACCTTCTTCTCTTCGAGCACATTCACGGACGCCTGCAGTTTAACCTTTTCAAGCTGAACCTCTACTTTGTCCGCCTCAAGCTTGAGCCGGTAGTTTTCAAGCTCCTCTTTTCTTTGAACGACGAACTCCCTCGCCTCGATCAGCGCCAGGAGCGTTTCCTGGTCGTAATCGAGAAGCATCTGGATCTTATCGACGCGAGTGAGCAGATCGGTAAAGTCCGCAGCGCCAAGCATCACTTCCAAATAACCGAAGTTACCTGATTTATACATCGTCCTCAACCGTTTTTCCATTCGGTCGTTCTGAAACTGCACTTCTTTTTCGGCTTCGATCAGTTCGACTTCCTTCACTTCAATCGCCAGTTTGGTATCGACGATATCGGATTCGAGAACGACGATTTTCGCCTCTCTGTCTCTTATTTCACGTTCGAGCGCACTTACCTCACGCTCAATGTCAGTCTGCTGCCCTTCATTTCTATCGAGCGATTCAACACCCTCATTCAGTCGCTTTTTAATGTCATCGAGCTCCTGCTGGTTCTTATTGATCTGATCATCGATCGAGTTTGCAAAGGAGTTCACACCCGCAAACAGCAGTGCGACGACCAGCGCTATGATTATCGACTTTTTCATCGCATCCTCCTACACATTCAGATGTTTACGCATGGCGTTCATCGATCCGAGCGCTCCGATCCCCATACCAAGGACCGCAAAGATCACGAACAAGTCCTCAAGAACCGCTTCCGCAGGAACAAAATGCGATGCGATCAGCGTATAGAACTCGGTGGTGAAATAATTGTACATATAACTGTAGATGATGAAGATGATGCCGCCCGAAATCGCAGCGCCTATCAGGCCGAGTATCGTTCCTTCAAGCAGGAAGGGCCATCTGATGAACCAGTTGGTAGCTCCCACGTACTTCATGATGTTGATTTCACGCTTTCTCGCGTTTACCGCGAGCTTGATCGTATTGGTGATGATGAAGGTCGAAATCGCAAGTAGTGCGAGTATCAGCCCGAATCCGATATTCCTGATAAATTCCGATACGCTAAGCACCTTGTCGATGATGTCCTTGTAGAACTTGACTTCTTCCACTCCATCGAAATCCATGATGATCTCCACCACAGAGTCCGTATACTCGATATCCTTAAGTGTCACGACATAGCCGTTTGGCAGCGGATTGTTGTTAAGTCCGTCCAAAAGGTATCCCTGGTCGCCCCACTCCTCACGCCACTGGTTCAGGGCTTCTTCTTTGGACTTATAGGAAACCTCTTTCACGCCAATGATGCTTGACAGGTCCTGACCTGTTTTTTTTATGTCGTTGTCGCTCAGTTCATCCTTCAGATAGACGGTTATCTCGTCAAACTGATCCTGCGCGCCCTCTACAAAGCTGTTGATGTTGATGATCAGGATAAAGATCAGTCCCAGAATCAAAAGGGTCGCCATCACAGAAGAAATGGAAGCGACGCTCATCAAACGGTTTCTCCACAGGTTTTTAAAGGCTTCTCTAAAACTAAAGCTGATGCTCCTAAATTTCATGACCGTAGCCCCCCTTATGGTTGTCTCTTACCAGATTGCCTTTATCAAGGGTGATCACTCGTTTTTGCATCGTATCTACAATTTCCTTATCGTGGGTCGCCATGACAATCGTAGTCCCTCTGCGATTGATCTGCCTGAGCAGCTTCATGATTTCCCATGACGTATCCGGATCCAGGTTTCCTGTGGGCTCGTCAGCGATCAGAAGAGGCGGGTTGTTGATCATGGCCCTTGCGATGGACACTCGCTGCTGTTCTCCACCTGAGAGCTGATTTGGGTAGTGCTTCGCCTTATCTGAAAGTCCGACCATACTTAAGATCATAGGAACATGTCTTCTGATTTCCCTTGGCTTCTCGCCAAGGATCTCCATCGCATAGGCGACGTTTTCATAGACCGTCTTGTTGGGAAGCAGTCTAAAATCCTGGAAAACGACCCCCATCTTTCTTCTTAAAAACGGGATACGCCTTCTATGGAGCTTTGTCACATCTTCTCCATCAAGCATCAGTTTGCCTGAAGAAGGCTCTTCTTCTTTCAATAGCATTTTCATAAATGTGGATTTTCCCGCGCCGCTCTGACCTACTAAAAAGACAAACTCGCCCTTTTCAATATCTATGCTTACGTGATTCAAAGCCACCACGCCGTTCGGATATAGTTTCGATACATCTATCAATCTTATCAAGGTATCACTCCTGTATTCTCAAATTCTTGGGTTACTCTATTTATTATACTCGCAACACTTGCTATAATGAAGGAAAATTAAGCAATTTGTCATGGAAAAGAGATATTAGTTTTCTAGGAGGAGCAAATATGAAATCTAACTTACGAAAAGAGATGATCCAAAAAAGAAACCTCCTGAGCCATGAGGAGGTAGTCGATAAGAGCCGGTGCATCTGCGAGTCGGTGATCCGAAGCGAATGGTATAAGCATGCGGACACGGTCATGCTCTATATGGATTACAAGAATGAGGTGAGAACCGAATACCTCATCGAGCACGCGCTTGTCCACCGAAAACGCGTAGTTCTGCCGGTTGTTGATTTCACTACCCATACCCTCACACTCGTCGAAATCCATTCCTTGACGTCTGACATGCGCCTTAGCAGCTATGGAATCCTAGAGCCCATCGTCACCGAAGAGAGCGTCAGAAGCATCGACGACATCGACCTGATCCTGTCACCTGGAGTCGCATTCGACTTAAAGGGCTACCGACTAGGTTATGGCGGCGGTTTCTACGACAAGCTCCTAGAGACGGCCGATAGGTCCAAGCTAAGAGTCATGGCTCTGGCCTTTGACATGCAGGTCATCGATCAGGTCCCTGTCGAATCCTACGACAAACCCATCGACGCCATCGCCACAGAATCCAACCTAACCTTCTTCTAACAAAAAGGTCCCTGCCACCGGCAGGGACCTTCTCTTTTATCTTATCTTCAATCTTCAATCTTCAATCACTGATCGCTAGTCATTAATCACCAATCACCACTCAACCCTCAAAAAAACCCCCCAAGCAACCTCTTCATCATTTCCAGGCTAACCTCTTTTCTATGCGCATAAGCCTGCACCTGATCCTGGCCGAGCTTGCTGATGTTAAAGTAGTTGGCCTGAGGATGTGCGAAGATCAGACCGCATACGCTTGCCACAGGCTGCATCATATATGAGCTGGTCAGTGTCATACCAGTATGTCTCTTCACATCGAGTAGTTCGAACAGTTGCTCCTTCTCCGAATGGTCCGGAAGCGATGGGTAACCTATCGCAGGTCTGATACTTCTGTACTTGCCCCTAAAGAGGTCTTCTGCAGATAGTGCTTCATCCACTGCAAAGCCCCAATGTTTTTTTCTGATATCAAGGTGTAGACGTTCAGCAAAACTCTCCGCGATCCTGTCAGCGAGCATCTTGGTCATGATCGCCCTGTATTCGTCCCCTACGGACTTGCATTCCCGATAGACCTCGTCAAATCCGTAGCCTGCGGTCACAGCGAACATCCCGACATAATCCACGATTCCAGAACTCTCGGGAGCGATATAATCCGTAAGCGACTTATGCTCAGAACCGACTTCCTGCTGCCTGAAGATATTGAACTGGGTGATCTGTTCTCCACTGGCATCCTTTATGATGAGTTTTCCTTCACTACTGCTACAAGGAGCGATGCTGAACACTCCTCTTGTTACCAGCCGCTCGTCGTTTTCGAACTCATCGAGCATGTTGTTGGCATCTGTGAACAGCTTCATCGCTTCATGCCCATAATGGTCGTCTGTTAAGATGTCCGGATACTTCTTGCGCATACCCCAAGAGGTGAAAAAGAAGGTCCAGTCGATGGTTTCACGAAGCTCTTTGATGGAATAGCTCACCGCACTCACTTCACTTACTTTGGGTACCGGTGGTATGAATCCCTCATAATCCATCAGAAACGCATCTTCAAGGGTCTTCTCATACGACGCTAGGGGACGCTTGATCTCCGAATAGGTCTGTCTTAGGGTCTCGTACTGCAGATGAAGTTCCTGTGCGAAAAGATCACGCCGATCGCTGATCAGTTCTTTTGCATATGCCACCGTTTTGGAGGCGTCTGTCGCATGGTACACGTATTTGGGATACTCCGGTTCGAGTCTCACCGCAGTATGAACTTTTGATGTCGTGGCGCCACCGATAATGATCGGTAGGTCCATGTTGTGCCTTCTGACTTCCGAGATGATATGGCGCATTTCATCAAGGCTTGGAGTGATCAGTCCGCTAAGTCCGATGATATCGACCTTATGCTCCAATGCCGCTTCGACGATCGCTTCTGCCGAAACCATGATGCCAAGATCGATCACCTCAAAATTGTTGCATGCCAGTATGACACCTACGATATTCTTTCCGATGTCGTGCACGTCGCCCTTGACCGTCGCAAGCAAGACCTTACCGGCTTTACGCGCCCCTTCGCTTTGCTGACTTTCCTCGATGTAGGGCTGTAGGATGGATACGGCTTGCTTCATGACACGCGCCGTCTTCACCACTTGCGGGAGAAACATTTTACCTTCTCCGAAGCGCTCACCGACCACACGCATTCCAGACATGAGCGGACCCTCGATGATATCAAGCGGAGAATCCACCGCCGCCAGGAGTTCGTGTAGGTCCTCGTCCAAATATTGAGTGACACCCTTGATCAGGCTATGCTTCAGCCGCTCTTCAACGGTTTCTTCCCGCCAGCCTAATCTTGCCGACTCATCACCCGATTTAGCGTCTTCCTTATGGTTTTGAGCCCACTCAAGCAGTTTTTCAAATGCTCCCTTGCTCCGATTGAGCACCACATCCTCGACCATCTCGATAAGATTCTTTTCAATCTCGTCATAGGGCTCGAGCATCCCAGGATTCACAATTCCCATATCCATTCCGGCATTCACCGCATGATAGAGAAAGACAGCGTGCATGGCTTCCCTGACATGGTTTAGTCCCCTGAACGAGAAGGACAGGTTGCTGACCCCTCCGCTCACCTTGGCTCCATAAAGATTCTCCTTGATCCATCTTGTCGCTTCGATATAGTCCACCGCATAATTGTCATGTTCTTCGATGCCTGTGGCTATGGCGAGGATATTGGGGTCGAAGATGATCGCCTTTGGATCAAATCCAACTTTTTCAGTCAGTATCTCATAGGCTCTGGCGCATACCTCAATTTTTCTCTTATAGGAGTCCGCTTGGCCTTTTTCATCAAATGCCATCACGACAACAGCTGCATTGAACTGCCTGATTATGCTCGCCTGAGCGATAAACTCGGCCTCACCGTTTTTTAGACTGATCGAATTCACAATCGACCTTCCCTGTATCGCCTTAAGCCCTGCTTCAAGCACTTCCCATTTCGAAGAGTCTATCATCACAGGTACTTTGGCTATTTCAGGCTCACTCGTGATAAGCCTTAAGAAATGGACCATTTCTTCCTTGGCGTCCAGCATCGCATCGTCAAAGTTGATGTCGATGACCTGAGCCCCGTTCTCCACTTGCTCCCTTGCGACATCCAGTGCCTCCGTATATTTCTTTTCGCGGATCAGTCTGGCGAATTTTTTTGATCCTGCGACATTGGTTCTTTCACCCACGTTCACATAATTTCTGCTGGGATCCACGACTACCGTCTCAAGACCGGCTAGGATCAGCGGCTCATCCAGCTTTTCAGGCACTCTTGGACGCTCGTCTCTGACAAGGTCCGCGATCGCCTCGATATGGCTAGGTGTCGTGCCACAGCATCCCCCTACCATGTTCAGCGCCTGCTCGCCGACCAGCTCCTTTAAAAACTCTACCGTGGTTTCTGGAAGCTCGTCATAGGCACCGAACTGATTCGGAAGTCCGGCGTTTGGATAGACACTGATGTACTTTTCAGTGGTTCGGGCAAGTTCCTTGATATATGGGACCAGTTCCTTGGCTCCAAAAGAGCAGTTTAGTCCTAAAGCGACGACTCTGGGATGATCCAGTGATTTGAAAAATGCCTCCATGGTCTGACCGGTCAGGCTCCTGCCGCTCTTGTCCGTCAAGGTGCCCGACAAGAGGACTGGTAGATCCAGTTTTTTTGCAGACAAAGCGTTCTCTATCGCTACCAGTGCCGCACGCGCGTTCAGGGAGTCGAAGACGGTTTCTATCAAAAATGCGTCCACACCTCCGTCGATAAGGGCCAATGCCTGCTCTTCATATGCGCTGACCATCTCATCAAAATCTATGGACCTGAATCCGGGATCCTCCACTTTGGGCGAGATCGAAAGCGTCTTATTTGTCGGCCCAATGGCTCCTGCAACAAACAGAGGCCTGTCCGTATCGATGGATTCAGCGGCCTTTCTGGCGACTCTCACAGCCTGAACGTTGATCTCATAGACATCGTGCTCCAGATGATAATCCGCCTGCGAGATCCGATTCGCATTGAAGGTGTTGGTCTCCACGATGTCGGCGCCTGCCTTGTAATAGGCTCTGTGGATCGCTTCTATCACATCGGGTCTGGTTTTTACAAGGACGTCGTGGTTTCCTTTGAGTGGCACTTCATGGTCCTCATATGCTACTTTTCGATAATCTTCTTCCTGTAAATTGTACTGCTGAATCATCGTACCCATCGCACCATCTAGCACGACAATCTTTTCTTTGAACAACTCTAAGAAACGCTTCATGAAATCACCAACCTATCCGAATTTATACTTTGTCGGGGCCTGCACAAGGTCTGGCCCCGACACTATTAACAATCAGTATACTTAAATTCAAAGGCAGATGCTACAAAATAATTGGTCTTCTTTAGGTATATCAGTCCGATACCAAAAAACCGATAAAACAAGAATCAGAAGGACTCTTGTTTTATCGGTTCCTTATTTAATGAAATCAGCCATCTGACCCCACTTGTATATGTCTCATCCCATGTGAGCGTTCCACACAGCCTATCAACAAGTCTCTTTACGATCGTGAGTCCCAGGCCTGTTCCCGCACCTTTGGATCTGGCTTCGTCGCCGATGACAAAAGGCTTGAACAAGTCCGATTTTATGCTATCTGGAATACCGGGACCCTCGTCCTGCACCATGATCTCAACCGTCTCGTCGAGCTCAGTAAGCTCGACCGTGATGGTCCCGCCGTCGCTTGAATACCTGATCGCATTGGAGATAAGATTCGAGATCAGCCGCTTGAAAAGGGACACGTCGAATACCGCATGGCACTCGTCGTCTGGAAGCAACACTTCAATCTGCTTTTGGCTCCCTTCGATATCGGGATAATACTGGATAAGGGTGTTTCTCAAGACACCGGCAACATCGTGCGATCGGTTTTCGACCGCCAGCTGCTCGCTGTCGTATTTTGCAAAGTCGAACAGGTCGTTGACCAGATCGTTCGCAAGCATGGCGTTGCTATGAATCACGTTGACCGCATTCTTCTTCATCTGCGGCGACAAGGAATGTTCGTTGATCAGGGTTTCTGCATAACCGGCAATATTCGTAAGCGGCGTTCTGATGTCGTGGGACATGCTCAGCACCATCCGCTTGCGTTCAGTCTCGGCTTCTTGCAGCTGACTGACCTGCTTATTGATCGTTTGCCCCATGTCTATGATCGATATCTTCAGAACTTCAAGTTCGTTTGAAGATGAGAATGGAATCTCAGAGACGTCTGTTCCGGCAGATATCCCTTCTACCGCTTCTTTCATCAGCAGGATCGGATGGACGAAATGCAACTTCAAGTAATACGTCAACAGCAGCATCAGTACCGCTGTCACCGCGATGAAAACGATGAAATGGTAGATGATGATGTCGATGATAAAGGGCGGAGCGATCAGGTCCGGTCCATAAACCACGAACAGGTCGTCCTTATCCTTGAATGGATGGTAGGTGATAAACTCGGTATAATTCTTGAACAAGTCATCGTATTCCTTTTGAGAATACTGGTATCCGAACGCATGAGGACTCCCAGCTTCGTCCTTGACCCTCTTATCCTCGTTTAGAAACTCGATATATTCCACAAGTCCGTTCGTATTGCGAAGAGCGACATCCATCCCCTCATCGATGTAGTCCTTGAGTATCGTATCCATATTGTAGCCCTTATGGGTATAGATCCTTTGGTCGATGATGTTGACGACAGACACGACCATGATGACAAGCGTTAAAAGTACTGCCACCATCAAGCCCAAAACATATCCTGTCAAATTCGTTGCAATTCGAGTTTTAAACCGTTCTTTAAGCATTATAATTGCTCCATCCTATATCCCAGTCCCTTGATCGTGACAATATAATTCGGTTTTTTTGGGTTCTCTTCTATTTTTTCCCTTAACTGACTGATGTGAACCATGATGGTGTTCGAATCGGTCAAATAGTCCTCATCCCACACCTGCTTGTAGATCTGCTCTTTCGTAAAGATCCTGCCGGGTGACGACATCAGCATTTCCATCAGTTTAAAGGCTTTTGGATTGAGTTGTATCTCTTTTCCTTCTTTGAATAGCAGATAGGACTCAGGATGCAATGTGAAGCAACCGTTCTGATAGGTTACTTGCTCTTTGGGCATTTGGTAATCTGTATACCTTCTCATGCTCGCCTTCACCCTGTAAACAAGCTCAACGGCGCTAAAAGGCTTTTCTATATAGTCGTCGGCACCGTGTCCGAAGGCTTCCACTTTCGCAGATTCCTCAGTCCTGGCCGTCAAAAACAAGACAGGAGCAACGGAGTGTTTTCGAATACGCTTGAGAATTTCCACACCGTTCATATAGGGGAGCATGTAATCCAATAGGAACATGTCGTATTCCGTTTCCCGACTCATGTTCACCGCATCAGCTCCATCAAATGCCTGATCGATGACAAATCCTGCCTTCTCTAAATGCATTTTCACAAGTTCATTGATGTCTTTTTCATCTTCAACCACTAAAATTCGATAACTCATATAATCACCTTCCAGAGTCAGTATAACACTTGTTGAAGGCGATTGACAATTGGATACTGCACCTATGCGTCAAATAAAAGCCCCCCTGCTGACAGCAGAAGGGGGGCATGACCGCGAAGCAACTTAGACAGATTCTGTTTTGATTGATTTGTCTATTGATTTGTCTTTTTAGTTTTCTTTACAGGCGCTTCCTTCTCCTGTTCTTTTGAGTCTTTCTTCTCCACGTCGCTCTCTCGTTTTCTGATCGGCTTTGCAAGTTGTTTGATCCTTTGATTTACTCTGTAGTGAATGCTTCCTCTGGTAAATCCACCGGTGCTGGTCGCTTTGCCAGCTGGTACTCCCGTAAGAATCTCAATACCTTCATCTATGCTTTCTACGGCGTAGATATGGAACATGCCTGCTTTTACAGCTTCTATCACATCTTCTGCCAACAAGAGGTTCTTCACATTTTGATGAGGAATGATCACCCCTTGTCGCCCCGTCAGTCCTTTAAGTCGACAAACATGATAGTATCCCTCGATCTTCTCGTTCACACCGCCAATCGGTTGGATTTCACCGCGCTGGTTAACAGAACCTGTGACCGCGATGGACTGATTGATGGGAACGCCCGATAGCGAGGATAGGATCGCATAGAGCTCTGTCGAGGAGGCCGAGTCCCCTTCAATACCGGAGTAAAGCTGTTCAAATACGATAGTGGCTGTCAGACTAAGGGGTTTATCCTGTGCGTACATATGGCCCAAGTAACCGGATATGATCATGACACCCTTGTCATGGAGTCCGCCGCTTCGTCTTGCCTCGCGCTCGATATTCACTAGTCCTGCCTGACCTCTAAATGTGGATACGGTGATCTTGCTCGGCTTACCAAAGCTGTACTGTCCGCCACCGACCACTGCCAGTCCGTTGATTTCTCCTATTTTTTCTCCATCGACATCAATCAGGTAAGTGCCGTCCTCGAACATTTCAAGCACTTTTTCCTCATATTTGTTGGTTCGATTCTTCTTTTCCTCAAGGGCAGTATTGACGTGGTGGGCGGATACCACCTTGTCGCCCTTCACCTCCGCCCAGGCGTCGGCTTCTATGAGCACATCCACCAATTGGTTGAGATGCGTGCTCATCTTGTCCTTGCTTTCTGAAAGCCTTGTTGAATATTGGACCACTCTGCCTACAGCGGTCTTGTCGAAGGCCTTTAAGCCTTTCTCTTCGCAGTGTTTTGATATAAATCGAGCGAGTTTGTGCATGTTGTCGTCATTTCTGAGCATTTCGACATCAAAGTCCGCCTCGATCTTAAAGAGCTTTCTGAATTCCTCATCGTAATCATAGAGCAGATAATAGGTATAGGCGTCACCGATGATGATTACCTTCACATCCAGAGGAATCGGCTCCGGCTTCAAGGTTGCGGCGATCACATAATTGGTCTGGCTGCCCATTCCTTCAATGGCAATCTGCTCGTCGAGTAAGGCCCGCTTGAGGGCACGCCAGGAATAATAGCTTTGCAACAGGTCTTTTGCATGTAGAATTAAAAAACCACCGTTGGCTTCATGAAGCGCTCCTGCCTTGATCTGGGTGAAGTCGGTTCTCATCACGCCGAACTCGTTCTTATACTCGATCGCTCCGATCAGGTTGGAAAACGAAGGATTCGACTCAAAACGTATGGGCGCTCTTGTGAGTTCTGTGTTGTCCACAAAAAGATTCACTTTATAGCGGTCGAAAAAGGCTTCGGGGTTCTTGTTGGACAGCATCGCAAGCGGATTCTGTTCCATGGATTCTCCCTTTGCCTTGAAGTGGTCGATATGTTCGACGATATCGTTTGTCATATCCTCAAGATAGGCCTCAAGTTTTTGCCCGCCCTCAAAATTTTCGATGATTTTAAGCATGTGGTAGCTGACCACCCTGTGGCCCATCTGACCGTCGAGCTCCTTGACTTCTTTTCGATAGATCTCCTCTTCTTCCCTGAGCTTATTGAACAGCTCAATCGTCTCAAGACTCAACTTCTCTGAATTGACCTTCATCAAGTCGTATTCTTCATCCGAAATGTTGCGGTAGACCTCCTCAGTCATGGGTTCACCGTCAATGAGGGGGATGCTTACTAGTCCCCGTTCGTTTTGACTGAATCTGAACCCGAATCCCTGGCCGATCTCGTTGAGTTCCTCGATGATGGCTCCTGTAGCCTCCTGATACTTTTTAAGAATCTGATTTTTCGTGTTTTCATAATCCTTTGACGAGAATACGGTCTGAATCTCCTTTTTCAGAAAATCCACGGTCTTCTCCATCCACTTCACAAACTCCTTGCCAGTTCCCGCCTTTAGACTGATCGCCTTTGGCTGGTGGCTGTTTTCGAAGTTGTTGACATACAGCCAGTCCCTAGGTATCGGTTTGTTTGCGGCCTGTTTTTCAGTGATTTGCATGACATAGCTTGTCCTACCGGTGCCCCAGCTCCCAGCCACATAAACGTTGTAGCCTTTCTTTTTGATCGCAAGACCAAAGTCAATCGCCTTTGTCGCACGCTCCTGCGCGATCAGACCTTGAAGAGGTGTGAGTTCCGCCGTGGTTTCAAAATCCAGGCAGTTGACATCACAATCGCAAGATAGATCCTTTACTGTAAGTCTTTTATGTTTCATAGTAACCTCCTCAGTGTCACTTAATTGTATGGCTTGATTTGTCGCTTCGTATTAGTTCCTTTACCCAATAATAAAAAAAAAAACCTACGAATCAAATATTCGTAGGATAAATTTAACATTTTATTTTAGGGACGTTTCCCTATAACTTAAGGCTAATGCAATCAGTCCCCAGAAATAGACGACCATCATGGGAACTTCAAATACGTTCTCAACGGCATTCTGGAAAAACACGCCCAAAAGACCGATGAAAATACCCGAAACGGCCAGCATGTCTATCAGAGACTTCTGTGCATGAATCACCCGTTTGACTTCCGCGAGCGTCACGGTAAAGAGGACCAGCATGCTCATAAGTCCAACAGCACCCATCTCTCCGAGTGTCTTCAGGTAATAACTGTCCACATAAAACGGAGTCAGGTCGTGGTGCGTCGCAACCGCTCCGCCAAAACGTCCCAGTCCCTGTCCGAACCAGGGCTTGTCCAGCCACTGGTCGATGGCATATTGATACCTGATGACACGTCCACCCCTTGCAGATTTTGCAAAGTACTCGGGAGTGAACAGGTAGAACAGTCGGTCCGAAACGCTTTTCATGCTTACCAGAAGAAGACCCAGAGCCACAATCAGATACTTGACTATCTTAGGATAGAACAATACAAAAAACAATCCGAGCGCTCCGGCCAGTGCGAGCCATGACTGTCTAGAGTAGGTGAAAAGAAGTCCAAGGATCATCGCAGGGACAGAAACCAAAGAAAGCATCCTAAACCACTTGCTATCGTCGGTGAAAACCGATGCGCCTACAACAGGAATCGTCAACACGAAGACCGCAGCAAGGATGTTGGGGCTCCCGATGATCGAAAACACCCGTGTGGTGATGGTCTCGGTGCTGTCGACCCAGTTACCCGGCATCTGCACTCCGACAGCCATCTGATAAAGCGAATGAAAACCAAGAAAAGCCCCGGTTACGATCACACTTCTAAAAATAAGATGCCTGTTCGACGAGTGGATCAGTTGCCTGATGACGAAGAACCACAAGACATACTGGTATACCGCCCTAAAGCCTTCTACTGCGACATTCATCTCGGGTGAGACAATGCCGAGCAGACCGACGCCTACTGCGATAAAGAGCATCAGTAGAAAATCGACTCCACCGAACCTCCAGTGATACTCCTCATCCACCCATATCGAACGGGTCAGCACATAGCCGAACATCAAGAGCAGCGCAAGCTCGTCCCAGACGGATGAAAACCTGGCAAGCGGAGTGATCGTCCTCATCCCGTAGTCGATAAACAGGAAGTTAAAGGGGATGAGCACGACATATCTGTCGACTTTTCGCATCATCATGACCACAAGGCCGCCGCGTCTGAAGATCGCGCTGTTCCTGCCCGAACGGTTCAGAAGGTCCTGTAAGGCATGTACACGGTTCAGCAACCCAAATATCAGTTTGAAAAACGCGCCGCTGCGAAGCCATTTGATGGACTCGCTCTTTTTGGCGCTCACTTGCTCGTATAATAAGCCTAATAGGTAATAGATGCCCCTGATGCCGGCACCTATCAGTCTGTAGATTAAGCTATTCCTTATAGCAGTCATCTTACTATTCCTCTACTTTCAATACGCGTGTAGAGAATTTAAAAAGGTTGGATTCCAAAAACATCATGATTCCAGGTCGAACCTCTTGATTGCCGAGTTTAAGCACCGCACCCTTCTGATCCAGTTCGGCTTCGATCGTCACAATCGCCTTGGCCTGACCTGCTCTGAGGATTTCGGTTTTTCTTTCGTCGATGACCACGAGGGTCTCGTCGTATGGAAGGAGCTCTATCGCTGTGATGTAGGCGTCCATATCACGCTTGGACTCACTCAGACGGTCTCCGATACGGATATGGTCAAGCATGCCCTCATCTTGAGCATAGGCTTCCACCTGAATCGTCACCTTTTTAGAAGTCGAGGTCATGGAGCCTGGATCGATGCCTCCTCCTGTTATTTTGTAGGCGATACCGATCACGACAAATATCGCGATCACAAGTACCACCCAGTCCACTGTTTTCATAATTCTCTTTGTCTTTGTCTTTGTCATAGCCGCCCCCTAGTTCACAATCTCAAGGCCGACGATATAGCCAAAAGCTTCTGCGTGCGCAGTCTTGATGTAGTAGTTCACTCCGACTTTAAGTTCTTGTCCGCCCAGTTCCATATAAGAGGCGTAGCTGTTCACAAGCGCCTTATAGGTCACATAGAGGTCATAATAACCCTCACGCGAGGTTTGAATAAGTTGTCCGTCTCTCAGTTCAAAGACGATTGACGGCTCCCACCTGACTTCTGTTATCTCACTTGCGTCCAACTCACTTGTACCAGTCATGGCCTTGTCGCCTATTTTAAAGGCTTCGACCACTTCCATCGGCACCGAAGGCGATTTCGCTGTCAATACGACTTCCTTCTTCCCAGAGATCGAATCGACCACACCCTCGCTTCCAAACAAGGCGTCGCGGTTTAGCACCACTACGACTGCGGACAGTATCAGTAGAAGAATGACGATGTCAATCCAATTGAATTTCTTTTTAGTTTCCATGTTGCCCCCTTAATAATTGGCGGTATACTTCATCATAAGCTAAAGCCATCACCTTATTCGAAAATTGACGGTTGACCTTGCTCTTAAGGGCTTGACCCAACCGTTCACGTAAGTTAATATCCTCAACCAGTCTTTTCAACCTCATCGCAAAGGCATCCTTGTCTCCGATAGGAACCATCAGCCCGTCCACCTCGTCTTCGATCAGGGTTTTCATTCCGCTGACCGCCGTGCAGACCACAGGCCTACCAAGCGCGCCGCCTTCCATCACAGAATAGGAGACCCCTTCTGAATAGGAGGACAGCAGGTTGATATCGATCGCCTGATAGAAGTCATAGATCGTATCGACAAATCCGATAAAATGGACCTGTTCCTCCATGCCATAGTTGCGCACACGTTCCTTCAGCGTATTCACATACTCGGGATGCCCGATGCCCGCGATCACGAACTGAACCGGTTGGCCCTTGAACTTGGCGGCGATGTCGATCAGCATGTCGATCCCTTTGACAGGATGTATCCTTGCGGCGATTCCGCAAATCGTATGGTTTGTATCGATATCGTACTCGTTTAAAAACGTTTCCCTCGACTTTTCGGGTTTTACAAGCGACAAGTCGATGCCATTTGGGATATAGGTGCACCTGTCCGTACCGATGCCGTCCGCATAGATGACTTCGATAAATCTGTCCGACACGGTGATAAACCTGCGTATCCGTCTGATCGACCATTTTATCACAGGTATGGCGATCATGCGCTTCAGCGTGTTTCCGCTATACTCATGGTAGTAATCCGAATGGATCGTAGCCACTGTGGACAGTTTGCCATGGAAAACCGAAGCAAGCGCTGAAAAGAACATGGCCTTTAACCCGTGGGCATGGATGACCGCACCCCCGCGGCTGGACGTTCTGATCTCCCTGATCAGTCGCATTGCAGCAAGCGGAGTCAGCGGGTATACGCTGACAGGCACTGAAAGAAGACCGCATAACTCGACGATCTTGCCGGTTCCGAAGGCGATTACTTCTACTGTATGCAGCTCCTTTTGAGCTTTGATCAGTGCGCTGACTTGTGTCGTCGCACCGCCTACATCATTGCCATTGACAATGTGAATGATTTTCATAATATCCCCTACGCTTTTTTAAAACACTTGGCCAGAGCTTCTGTCTGAGCTTTTCTGCTGAATTTTTCTATCGCATCCACATCAGGCTCGTATCTCTGCTCGCCTTGTGTCCACTGGACATACCTGCTATGAATGCTCTGCTTGATGGCTGTGACGTCTTCTGTATTTACGACATCACCTGTATTTGTATCCAGGATCACACTTGCAGCCGCGCCGTCTATAGGCACTGTGGCAAGCACTGGAATGTTCAACTTGATGTACTCGAACACTTTTCCGGTATAGAAGTTCTTCTCGGATTCGATGAGCAGCAGCAGGTTCGCCTTACCCATATGGTTGAGTAAGTCCCCGTGGGACATGTATCCTGTAACACTCATGACTCCATCGAGACAAAAGTGGTCCGCATGGCCTTTCATGATATGCTCATGATAGTTGCCGATAAACTCGATGCTCACACGGTCACGGTCGATCGCCCCTTCGCCAATCAGTTCTGAGAGGGCCATAAGCACATGATCCGGTTTTCTTCGTCCATAGAGGGCGCCTGAATAGACCATGTGGAACCGATCGTTGTCCTGGTTGCTCTGTCTGTAGTCCGCGAAGTCGTCATGGTCGAATCCGTTTGGAATATAGGTGCTATGATGGGCGATGTCAGGCGTGTCTGTGATGAAGTTCTTCAACATGAAGGGTGTGTTCGTAATCAAAAAATCACAGTTTTCAACAATCCCAAGCTCTAGCTTTCGCTCGATTGGATGTCTCAGCCTCATCCATAGCTTTTCAGTGCTGTATGGATTGTTGGTCCATTCATCCCTAAAATCGGCGATCCATTTGACATGGGGTCTTTTCCGCTTGATATATTCAGCCAAAAGATGGTCGCTGTAGGGATAGGACGTCGAGTAGAGGATGGTGATATTGAACTCATCCACTAGCGACAGGACGTGTTTTCTGTTTTTACGGTACCAGAAAAACTCCGCATCCGGAATAAAAATACGGGTTCCGACAGCGCGTTTCACCTTTCCGAGGAAGCCTTTGCCGTTCACCCAGTCCGTGCTTTCAAGATCATGCCTTTTCAAGTCGGAGGGCAGGTCTTTGAGCAGCGACTCGTCATAGAGTCCCCCACAATATTTTTTTGTGACTATGATGGGCTCATAACCGAACTCCGGTAGGTACTTTGCGAACTTAGCGCTCCTTTGCACACCGGACCCGCCAATGGGTGGAAACTCATTGGCAATCATCAATACCTTCTTCACTACTTTCCACTTCCTAACACATAGTTGACAAATCGTTTGTCATCCTTCAGTTTATCCGCCCAGAAATTGCGAGTATCCAAAATCACTGGTTTTGCGACAACATCGTACATTCTATCGAAATCGATGTCCGCATAGGTCTTATGGTTCACAGCAAGCACGACCAGCGACGCGTCCTTTAGCGTCTCATAGATGTCCTTATTGTATCTTTCGATAAAGGGATCGTGAACCTGCACATCGAATCCATCGTTTCTGAGCAGTTCGTCAAGCTCTACGATAGGACTCTCCCGCATGTCGTCCACATCCGGTTTGTAGGTGATTCCAAGCAGAACCACCTTGCTTTTAGGTTCTGCGAGCGCTTTTACACGGTTAAGCACGTGATGAGGCATGGAGTCGTTGGTCTGTCTTGACGCATTCATGATCCTTGCAAGGTCTGGATGTTTTTCAACGATAAACCAAGGATCCACAGCGATACAGTGTCCGCCTACGCCAGGACCTGGCATATGGATGTTCACACGTGGATGATGGTTGGAAAGCTCGCGAACCTCCCATGCGCTGATGCCCATGTTCTCACATATTTTAGCAAGCTCGTTCGCAAGCGCTATGTTGACATCCCTATAGGTGTTTTCCATCAGCTTGCACATTTCTGCGGTCTTGGAGTCGGTGATGAAGATCTCACCTTTTACAAAGGTCTTGAAGAGCGCTTTTACGGCTTCAGAAGAAACATCGTTGATTCCGCCGACAATTCTGCTGTTTTCCACAAGCTCGATAAGGATTCTACCTGGAATCACCCGCTCAGGCGAATGCGCCACGTAAATGTCCGTTCCGATGTCAAAACCGGTCTCCTTAAGAATTGGCACCACGATATCGTCAGTGGTTCCCGGAGGAGAAGTCGACTCGAGTACTACGATATCACCTTTTTTGAGCACCGACTTGATCGTATGGCAGGCAGCCTCCACATAACGCATATCCGCCTTATGGTCTGGAGTGATCGGAGTCGGTACGGCGATGAAGAAGACATCCGCAGGCTCGATGACCGTAGTCGCACGCAGCTTTCCAGTATCCACCGCATGCATGACAAGGTCGTCAAGATAAGGTTCCTCTATGACTATCTTTCCTTTGTTCAGCTCATTGACCGTATGCTCGTTGACATCGAATCCCACCACATTGAAGCCGTTGCTCGCATACATGGCAGCTGTAGGTAATCCGATATAACCGATGCCGATCACGCAGATTTTTTTATCTTTTATAGTTGTCATTTAGTCTTGCCTCCTGAATTTGGATAGTAGATAAGTTAGTTCATTCTTAAGTTCACCTGTGACTATGAGTGCTGCCGAGTAGACAAGAACCGCACAAGAGACCACTGCAATAAGAGTGAGCCAGCCTGTGATGAAGTTTTTTGTCAAAAGTACCGGAATCGCCATCGCAGACGACGCAAGGCAGATCCTTGCCACACTCTTCCATTTTATGATAATCTCGTACTTGCTCTTGACCATTACGGCTAAAATCAGCAGATAGACGAGATAGGACAGGAAAGTCGTCATCGCGGCGACGATGATTCCGCCGCTTGGCACATAGATCAGATTTAAAATCAAATTTAGTGAAGCCGCCGCCACACTGGCTAAAAATATCGGCTTCGTATTCTTGTTCAGCTCCAGCGGTTTGATCAGGTATTCGGTGAGCCCTAAAAGCAGCATTCCCGCAGCGACCCAACCAATAACAGAATAGCCCACTACATATTGTAAATCAAGAATTCTTGCCGAAATATCATACGATAGTAATACAAGTCCCACAGCTGCGGGAACGGCTAGTAGAAGATACATTCTCAGCCCTTGCCATATCACGCTTGGATAGGAAGACCTATCCCTTTCAAAATGCTTGAGTATGTTTGGATAAACAGCCCTCATCATGGCGATCATGATCATCGAGAAGGCTGCGGCGGCTATACCGTAGTTGGCCTGATAGATGCCTGCGCTCCCGCCGACTAGGAACCTGTCGATCACAAACCGGTCTGACATGCTCGTCACCGACATGGCAAGCGCCATGCCTATAAGCGGCACTCCGTAATGTAGAAACTTCTTAAACAGCGCGTAGTCCCACTCAGAAAACTTCCAGAATGTGATAAAAGACGACCTTGCAAGCAGAACCGCGAATAGGACAGCATCGACTGTGATATGCGAAATCACGATCCCTGCCCATGGCGAAACCACTTGACTCAGCCCCCAGGTCAGAAGCACCTTTACACTTAATGTCGCTGTTGAAGCGCTCACAGAAAGCATCACTTTCTTATTGGCTGCGAGCACCGCGATCATCAGCTGCGTTCCGGAATAAAAGACAAACCATAAGAGACTATAAAGTATCCAGACCCTGTAGTCCGAGACAAAGGCGTAGATCAGGCCCGCAACAGCAAGATAGATCGACTGGAGTCCCAGCCAGGTGGTAAGGAGCGTCGAGATGTATTTTGTCTTCTCCGAATCGGTCTGCGCCTCGTTGATGTGCCTGTAACCCGCATGAAGCAGCCAGCCGACAATCAGCTGATAGCACATCAGCACCGTACCGTTTAGCAGGATGTAATGGTCGTAGAGCTGCGGTGTCAGAATTCTCGTGTACAGACTTATCATTAAAACACCTGCAAGACCCTCTATGAGTTTTGCAGGTAAATAAAAGAGTATATCCTTATTCATGCCTTTGTTCATCATCTAATCCCCTAAAGTAGTTTTCATTACTCTCATTATACTGGAATCCATGCAATAAACCTATGAATACCGATTGGATTTTCTTTTTTTTTTATGTAATATCGCTTATCATTAGGATAGGTAGAGGAGGTTACTATGGATATCATCAAACCACTGATTCGTCATGCCCTATATCCCTATATGGAGCACATAAAGGGCAATCACATAAGAACAAGGATCACGCAGCTTCTCGAGACCGACAAGTCTGAGAGCGCATCCTTGCAAAAGCAGCAGGACCAAGCATTAAAGAAGCTCTTGCTGCACTGTATCAAAGAAGTTCCCTATTACATGCCTTATACGCATTTGGAGCCTGTCATCATAAAAAATCCCAAGGATGCGCTAAAACAGTTTCCCGTACTTGATAAGAAAACTTTCAGCCTTAATCCCCAGGCTTTTCTTTCGGTATCTTCGAAAGTGGAAGACCGTATCGAAAACCGAACGGGTGGATCCACGGGAGAACCTGTTAGATTTGTGATCGACAGGAATACGGTCGAATTCTACGAGGCGTGCAGGTATCGCGGACTGTCCTGGTACGGGATCACCCCCTATGACCGATCGATCATGGTCTGGGGATCCCCTGTGGAAATCGACGTACTTAAAAATAAAAAGGCTCAGTTCAAGGAAAAGATCCTTAAAAACCGTGTGGTCATTCCGGCATACTCCCTTAAAAAAGAAGAAATCAAGTCCCATGTCGCGCTGATCCACCGCTATAAGCCGGACTACATCTACGGTTATGCGTCGGCCTTGTTCGCACTTGCGCAGCTGATCGAATCGGAAGGCCTGCGTATCGATCATCAGCTTAAGGGCATCGTCAGCACTTCGGAAAATTTGTTCGAGGAGCAGCGGATCCTCATAGAGAGTGTATTTAAAACGACTTGCATCAACGAATACGGAGCAAGGGACGGCGGCATCATCGCCTATGAGTGTCCAAGCCACAACATGCACCTGGCGGAGGAATCGCTTTTTGTAGAAACGGTCGATCTGAACTCTGATCTTGCCACCTCCGCTAGTGGAAAACTGCTGATCACAGACCTTCACAACTATAGCATGCCAAGACTCCGCTACCAGGTCGGAGACCTTGGCAAGATAGAAGCGTCCACTTGCGCTTGCGGCAGGAAGCATCGGATTTTGACAAGCCTTGACGGCCGCGTGGACGACATGTTCATCACAAAGACCGGCGAATACGTGCATGGCCATTTCGTCAACCACATCGCCCGTGACATGAACGCCTTCGAGACCTTCCAGGTCATCCAGACCTCCCCTGAACACTTTGACATCGCGATCGTCCCAAAACCGGACACTACCGACGGGCAGATAGAACACTTCGTCGACCTGATCGCAAAAAAGTTCGATACGAAGGATATAACCGTGAAAAAAGTTTCAGAAATTCCAAAGTCCGCATCGGGCAAGATACGATATGCGAAAAGAGCCTTCTAATAAGAAAAGCTGTTACATCCCTATGGGATATAACAGCTTTTTTTGATAGTTTATTTTGCAGCCTTGTAAATCGCTTCAGCAGTCAGATTGTATTTGATCAAAAGTTCCGCTGGATTTCCAGATTCGCCGAATGTGTCCATCACAGCGATCGGTCTAACCGGCACCGGATGGTGCATCGCCACTGTTTCAGAAACTAAGCTAAATAGTCCGCCGATAACGCTATGTTCTTCAGCTGTAACGATTCTGCCTGTTTCTTTTGCAGCCTTCACAATGATGTCCGTGTCGACTGGCTTTAGCGTATGCATGTCGATGACTCTTGCACCGATTCCGTCAGCTTCTAGCATCTTTGCAGCCTTGATCGCTTCTGCGACCATGATGCCTGTAGCGATGATCGTAACGTCGTCACCGTCCCTAAGCGTGTTACCCTTACCGATTTCAAACGTAGCGTTCTCGTCGTAGCAAGCATCCACAGCAAGTCTTCCAAGACGAACATAAGCAGGTCCGTGGAAATCGGCTACAAGTCTTAAAAGCTTATCTGTAGACACGCCGTCCGCTGGATTTACCACCGTCATGTTCGGAAGTGAGCGCATGATCGCCAGATCTTCGATCGCTTGGTGCGATGCTCCGTCCTCGCCGACTGTAAGGCCCGCATGAGTCGCACACACTTTTACGTTAAGTTTCGGGTAGCAGATCGAGTTTCTGATGATCTCAAACGCTCTACCCGCCGCAAACATGGCGAATGTAGAAGCGAAAGGAACCTTGCCGACTGTCGCAAGACCAGCCGCAACACCCATCAGGTTCTGTTCAGCAATACCCATGTTAAAGAATCTATCTTCATTCACTGATTTAAAATCAGCCGTTTTTGTTGATTTTGAAAGGTCAGCGTCAAGAACTACAATATTCGGATTGAGTTCGCCAAGTGACACTAAAGTTTTTCCGTAAGCTTCTCTAGTTGCAATCTTCTTCATGATGCTTACCTCCCTAGTTCTTTCATCGCTTTTTCGAATTGTTCAACATTTGGCGCAGTACCATGCCAGCCGGCCTGGTCTTCCATGAATGAAACGCCTTTTCCTTTGATTGTAGTCGCAATAACAAGTGTAGGTTTTCCCTTTACTGTTTTCGCTTCTTCAAATGCTGCAAGTAGGGCCTCTACATCATGTCCATCAGTCACGATGACATTCCATCCGAAGCTGAGGAACTTCTCGTCCACTGGAGACACATTCATGACTTCCGAGTTCTTACCGTCGATTTGAAGACCGTTGTAGTCAAGTACCGCAACCAGGTTGTCCAGCTTGTAGTGGGCGCCTGCCATAGCAGCTTCCCACACGATGCCTTCGTTAAGCTCGCCATCTCCAAGCAGTACGTGGATACGCGCTGATGAGTTGTCCAGTTTTTTACCGATAGCCATACCGATCGAGCTTGAAAACCCTTGACCTAATGATCCTGTCGACATTTCAACTCCTGGAGTGCCTTTCATGTCTGGATGGCCTTGTAGCATGGCTCCAGTTTTTCTTAACTGCTTTAAAAGCTCAGGCTTGAAATAGCCACGTCTTGCAAGTGCGCTGTAAAGTACAGGTGCCGCATGACCTTTTGACAGAACGAATCTGTCTCTTTCGTCATTTGAAGTGTTCTCCGGATCAACGTTCATCACGTTGAAATAGAGTGTTGCAAGTATATCTGCTGAAGATAACGACCCACCTGGGTGACCCGAACCTGCTAAATGAACCATTTCGACAATATCCTGTCTAATGACATTCGCAGTTGATTTAAGCTGTTCTACAGTTTGTTTCATTCAAAAACCTCCACTAGTCAATCTCTTTAAAGCCTTCTCCTAGTACTTCATGAACGGTAGATACCGTTATAAACGCTTTTGGGTCGTAAGCCGCTGCGACCGCTTTCACTTTTGCAACTTCAGCTCTGGATACCACACAAAGTAAAACGCCCTTTTGGGAACCTGTGTACATTCCTTTGCCGCTTAAAAATGTCACACCGCGATTCACTTTTGTGATGATCGCGCTGGATAAAACATCGGGGTGGTCGGTGATGATGGTGAGGGACTTCGAGTAATTCATGCCCTCTACAAAAAAATCGGCCACCTTTACTATAATATATAAAGCAATCATCGAATACAATGCCGTTTCGATACTTTTATGAACAATCCCTGCCGAAATGACCACTAAGAGGTCGATCAGCATCATCAGTTTCGCAAGTGACAGATGTGGAAAGAACCTTTTGAGTATCGCTGCCGCAAGATCCGTTCCGCCAGTCGTTCCACCCTGCCTGAATACAAGACCGATCCCAGCGCCTGTGAGTATCCCTCCAAAAACCGCTGCCAGCAGCAAATCGCCTGTGACGGTGGCCGTTGAGGCATACCGCTCAAAACCATAAAGCATTATCGATAACATCCCGGCGCCAAAGGCCGTTTTCGCACCGAATGTTTTTCCTAAAAAGAACACGCCCAAGACAAAAAGGGGGATGTTGACGGCTAAGTTCGTAACCGAAATAGGTATACCTGTCAACGTCTGTACGACGATGGCGAGTCCTGTCACGCCACCTGGCGCGATAGTATGCGGCGCCAAGAAAAGGACAAGACCCATCGCAATGATAAAACATCCGATGGACATGATTACATAGTCCATTATCCATTTTAAACGATTATTCATAATAAAACACCTCATTAATATTAACAATTAATCAATATTTACATTATCACTTATCACCATGGAAAACGTTCTCCAGTTTCCACGCATGTAAAAACCAGCCCTCTTGGGCTGGTTTTGAAATTTATATTTTTCTAGTCGTTACGACTTTAAGCATAAACAGAGGCAGTCGCAACATTCTTTTTAGTCTTGAAGGATCGATGATAAGTCGATGGAACCATTCAAGTCCCATGTTCTGCATCCATTTCGGAGCCCGCTTGACATGTCCGGCCCATATGTCGACAGATCCGCCCACACCCATAGCGACTTTACAGCTAAGGATGTTCTTGTGCTTATGGATCCATAGTTCTTGTCTTGGCGCACCCAGACAGACAAATAGGACGTCCGGTTTTACTTCGTTGATATGATCGATGATCTTTAGTTCCTCTTCGTCATCAAAATATCCGTCTTTGGTGCCTTTGATCATGATGTTTGGAAACTCTTCCACGATATGAAAAGCGGCTACATCCGCAACCTCAGGTTTTCCACCTAAAATGTAGATGCTTCCTTTAGTCGTATTGAGGAACTTAAGAACACGTTCCATCAGATCGATGCCTGGAACCCTTTCCTTTAAACCCAGTTTATGAATCTTTGACGCATAAATCAGCCCTATACCGTCCGGCACCACCAACTCTCCATCAAGCAAGGCCCGTTTCAGCTCTACATTTTCTTGTGCCAAAAGAACGATTTCTGGGTTTGGAGTGTAGATCGCCGCTGTTTTCTCACGCTTTAAAAACGTGACAAACTGCTTGAAAGCGTCTTCAAGAGTAACATTGTCAATTCTCACACCAAATATTTTCACACTTGTCTTCATCACATTCTCACCATTCCACTTCTAATGCATCCTAATTACAGTCATTTATCCAAGTCATAAGCAGTTCCATTTGCTCAGTCGCTGTTTTGCTAAGGTCGACCAAGTTTTCATTTAGCAACATCCTATACTTCTCCAAATTCATAAGCATATCGTCGATGGCGTCGGATAGTTTTTCGCTGGAAATCGACTCTGTCGTGCATCCGACCTTTTGATCGACCTGCCTTGCGAAGCTTGCGACCTTTGGGTCGTAGCTGACCGCTATAAACGGAGTATGGGCGATCGTCGATAGAATAAGGGCATGCAGTCTCATTCCTATTGTGAACGATGCGTGTTCCAAACACTGCTTAAGCGCCTCGATATCGTGCTCCAAAAGACTCACGTGTCCTCCCTTTTCAAGCAGGGGTCTGCTGAATAGGCTATCATCAGGCTGTTTCATCGGAACAAGAACAGTATCATAACCGAGTCTATCCAGTTTGTCAATGGTGTCGCTCACAGCTTCCAAGATGGCCAAGTCGTTTTTCCAAGGTCTCAGAGACATGACGACATAAGGCCGTTTACTTGGTTTATCCGCATGGGTAGTCTGATCCGACCTTTGTAAAAATACGCAGTCCACACCGTTGAACAACCTTTTGGGCTGATAACGCGCAAAGGCTTCATAGGCGTCCTGGTCTCTTGATACGATTCCGTCGACATTTTTAAGTAGGAACTTGAGCATCATACGGTTGTAGCCATGTGTGACAGGACCGTATCCGTTACCCATCAGATAGACTTTTTTACCTAACAGCTTGCCAAGTCCGAGAATTCCCATATAGTAGTACAGCGATTTAGAACTGGTTCCGTCTTGAAGTATGCTACCGCCACCGCTTACGAGTATGTCGGTCTGGAGTATCTGCTTGATCAGGCCTAAGCCTTTCGAACGCGAAACTCCTTCCACTCCATGTACCCGTTCGGTGTCGTGGGCGTTATAGCTCAAAACCTTGATCGCTATCCCGCCTTGTTCCTTAAGAAATCTGGTGATTGAAGAAAGAAGCACTTCATCTCCCATATTATCGTATCCGTAGTATCCAATTAAAAACAACTTTTTCATCTTTTGCGCCCCATGCCAATTTATTCAATCACAATATACGGACCTTTTATCATTATCCAGAACTCTTGGCTGTCCTGTGCGATCTTAAGACCACGTCCATCTTCAGCAGGAACAAACAGCAAATGGTTCAGTGGTACGATTTCATCCGCCATAAGGTCAATGCCAGTCGTCAAATCAGGTATCTTGTTGTTTAGCGGATCAACCACCACCGCTTTTCCCCTT
Organism: Fusibacter sp. A1; assembly: GCF_004125825.1. Taxonomy (NCBI): domain Bacteria; kingdom Bacillati; phylum Bacillota; class Clostridia; order Eubacteriales; family Fusibacteraceae; genus Fusibacter; species Fusibacter sp. A1. The sequence continues at coordinate 189,038 of NZ_QQWI01000009.1, forward strand.
CTGACGATAAACTCAGTGGAATCGGAGAACGCAATCCTTGTTCCATTTTTAAACGTCAGCTTTTCAAACACAGGCGCTTGACCGTCCGATGTCGACTGTGACCCTAAGATCTCACGCTTAATCTCATCCAGTCGTTTTTCGACATAAGACAGCGATACCAAAGGATCTTGATCGGTACCAGGTGAAGAGAATGCAAATACGACCACTCCCAGACCAAAACTCAAGCCAAGCATCAGAAAAATCAGATTCTTCATTCGCACCATCTTGTTTCTCCTCTAAAAAAAAGCTTTTGACAGCCGTCAAAAGCTTCACACTTCGTCATAAAGTCCTAAACTGACTATCAGCGCATCATCGACAGCCTTCATCAGAATTTTGTCGACATGCCCCAGCTTTTGACTTAAACGTTTTTTATCGATTGTCCTTATTTGTTCCATCAAAATGACGGAATTTTTAGTCAACCCATGCTTGCCTTTTTTCAACTCGACATGGGTAGGAAGCTTAGACTTGGTGATTTGTGCAGTAATGGCCGCAACAATAACAGTCGGGCTGTATTTATTCCCGATGTCGTTTTGTATGATTAAAACCGGCCGAAGACCGCCTTGTTCAGACCCCACCACTGGTGAAAGGTCGGCAAGAATAATGTCACCACGTCTAATTTCCATTTACTTTTTCCTCATTTTTAAGTTGTGTTCATAATCGTCCAATGAGGTCATATCTCCTACAAATCCCGTTTCAGCATAATCCAAATTGATCTCAGCCATTTGCTCATAGCCGGACCGTAATTCTTGTATACGCTGATTTCTTTTCAGTTCGCCGATGTAAAGTTTCATCGCTTCATTAATTATGGCGCCGTGGTCAGAATGGCACTTGACATAATGTTTGTACTCTCGCTTCATATCCTCAGAAAGATATTCAAAAACTGGATTTGTCCCCTGCATAAGTTCCCTCCGCTCACTCTTTACCAAAAGGTTTTTTACGACAGCGTCGCAGAGTGAATTTTTTTATCATCATATGAAAATTTAGGGCAGTAACCCTAGGGTGCCTAAAATCTAGGCTATGTAAATATGCATTTGGGTGATGAAATTACTAATCCTATTATACCCTAAATCACGCTAATATTCGCAACTATTCTTTCTGTAATGTTTTTTTAATCAATAGCGGACAATTTAAGCACATCATCACTGATCGCTACCAAGACGCCCTTATGATAATAATGCCTAGGAACACGCTTGTCAATCATACAAACAATTTCATAGTTGATCGTACCGACGGCATCGGCAATTTCATCGATTGATTTGAACGCACCTTCATGTGTACCGAACATCGTGACGATATCTCCGATTTTAGCGGACTCGTCTGTCACGCTGACCATACACTGGTCCATGCAAATTTTCCCTACAATCCGCATGCGTTTTCCACGGAGAATCACATCCGTCTTTCCCGTCAGCATTCTTGTGAATCCGTCGGCGTACCCCAGAGGTAAAGTGGCGATTCGCTCGCCTTCTTTGGCGGTATAGATATGCCCGTAACTTACGCTATCCCCTTCATGCAAGGTCTTTACCAGAGAAATCCTAGCTTTGAGGCTCATGACTTCCTTCAGTTCGACCGCAGTGTGGTCCACCTCTTTCGACGGATAAAGGCCATAAAGCATGATGCCCGCTCTGACCATGTCGCAATTGTATTGCGGCAGGTCGATGATGGCGGCTGAATTGCTCACGTGTTTGATCGGCACCGTAAAACCGGCATTTTCAATCGCTTCTATCACCTGGTTGAAACGACTAACCTGATGATGGGTCGTTGACTTATCCACTTCATCCGCACATGCGAAGTGTGTATACACCCCCTCGATGAAAAGGTGCTCAAGCGAGAAGCAAGCGACTACGGATTGTGTACCCGCTTCATCACATAAAAATCCTAACCTGCTCATTCCTGTATCCAGTTTAAGGTGCACGGTCATTTGAGTGGAACACTCGCCGGCCGTTTCATTGAAGAACTTTGCTTGTTCCAGCGTGTAGACCGTCTGTATCAGTTGATGGTCGATCACCTTCTGAGCCAACTCATTCGGCGTATAGCCAAGAACCAATATCGGAGTGTCTTTAAAGGCTTTTCTCAGGCTGATTGCCTCGGATAAGGTGGCTACAGCGAATCGGTCAGCACCGTTATCAAGCAGTGTCCTCCCGATTCTTGCAGCACCATGTCCGTATCCATCCGCTTTGATGACCGCAGTCACAAGCGATTTCTTATCTGTCACTCTTCTTACTTCACGTATGTTGTGTGCTAAATTGTCTAAGTTGATTTCTGCCCAAACGGGTCTTGTCGCCTGCATGTTCGAATCTCCCTGAATTTGAATTTTGTACTCTTCTATTTTACCCTATCACTCAGCGATTGCATAGCCTACCGCGTAAGCTTTCGCATGGGAGCAGCTCACATGGACAGCGGTGATTCCATATTTATTCATCACCGTCTTTATTGATTCATTCAAGGTTACGATCGGTTTTCCAAGATCATCCCTGAGCACCTCGATATCGATGAGGTTGAGTCCTCTGAATCCAGTTCCGAGGGCCTTTACGACCGCTTCTTTCATCGCAAAGTTCGCTGCGATGGTTTCCGTCCTGTTTCCTCTTGTTTTGAACATTTCCAGCTCACAGGCAGTGAAATTTCTTGTTAAAAACCGTTCATTCTCACAGGCGTCCTTCACTCGATCGATTTCGATGATGTCCGATCCGATTCCCTTAATCATTGTCCTTTTCCTCGCCCTTGTAGAATCCATCCAGTTGTTCGGTGATTTCCTTTCCAAGCAGATGGTGCACATATTGATACATTTCATTATTTTTTGCTTCTAGTGAAAACTTCTCCTCATACATCGATCCGAGTTTTTCCCTCAGGGTCTTGATCTCAAGATCCAAAACCTCGGTTCGTTCCTTTCCAGCTTTGAGCAGTTCATACATCCACCGGACCGAGACGATTCCTATCTCCCTATTCAGTTTCTTGATGGCAGTCGGTAGCAACTCCGATTCGTACTGTAGCTGGTCGATTTCGTCATTGATTTCATGGATTCGACCTTTCATCTCATCCACCTGCCCTTCATCCTCGATCTGCCCTTCCTGATGTCCGTCGGTCACCTTGATGATGTCGTTAAGCAACCTTTTCTTTTCCCTTTTCAGGCCGATGAGTTCGCCTTCTATCTCCGTCAATCTATTGTTAAGCTTCACAAGTTCATCATACTCTCTACTTACTTCAGGTAAGGAATCCTTTACCAGCTGGAGCCACTTTTTATCATCTATCAGCAAAGGCACCCTGTCGATTACTCGTTCAAAATCCATTTCCACTCTCCCCCTCGCGTTATGACCGCATCCTATCTACAGTATAATCAATTACGGGCAATAAAAAAAGAAAACCGAAAAAAAAATGGCGCTTGCCCATAAAGGTTTGCGCCATTTGTCCTAGTAGTAAAAGTAATCCCCTTCGATCTCCTTGTAAAAATCGCTTTGAGGTTTCCAGCTAAAAGGCTTTAGGTTGAAATACAGGCATGTCTCGACGTTGTTTTCTCCATATAGCGCTCTCGTTGCCGCTTCTATACTCACCTCATCCGGTTCAATGCCCGGGAAGCTGGTCCAGTGCGCTGGAGGAAACTGACCTTTTTGCATGATCACATCATATACCGTATCAGGAAACTGATCGCTTTTCACACGGTTTAGAATCACATTGGCTACAGCGATCTTTTTAATCACCGACCCGTCTCTCGCTTCGACACTTACCATGCGTGCCAACCACTCGAGTTCCTTCTCGTCGATAGGTGCTTCGCCAGTCAGTTCTTCTGGAATGACGACATCCTCTTTTGTAATCTGGACGGTCCTACTCTCTGAGATCCACGTCACTTCCGATAAAAAGAACTCTGCAAAAACACGCACCGGAACATATAGCCGTCCCTCACTGATAAAGGTATGTCCTTCAATCGGAATTTCAGTGTCGATCCTCAAGGATTTACCGCCACCTTGTCCGAATACCAGATGCATATCCTCTTTTACAAAATGCGCCACTGCGTTTGTCTCGTCCCAAGTGACCTGGGCACCAAGTGCCTCGGCTACAAACCTTGCGACTACGTAGACACGCCCGTCGATCAGAAGATGCTCCGCATCTGTCTTAAGGTAAGTGTCGTTGATTTTAACCGATACAGGAACCGGTTCGGCAAAAGCGATTTGAGTCAGTACCATTATTAAAATCAGCAAGAGGCTCATTTTCCTATTAATCTTATTGTTCATTTTTTTCTCCAATCTTCAACTGATGAATACCAACCAGTGTATCACAAATCAAAAAAAAAGAAAACACCACCAGACCTAAGGGGTCCAGTGGCATCTGTCATTTACTAGATGTAGTGAGTCTGGTCTTGCTTGTTTCCGAATTCATTGTCCACCTTGTATTTCTTTGTTTGACGAAGTTTGAAGAACTCAAGTGCGACTTGAGGGAACAGAGCGTAAGAAAGGACATCCTCCTCTTGCTCAAGGTATTCCTTCATCTCGTTTCTGAATCCTTCAAGCTGAGGTTCTATCGTGTCTGCAGGTCTGCAAGTGATCGGAGTTTCATCACCGATGATCTTCTTTATGATTTCCGCACTGATTGGAAGCGTTGGCTTACCGTACATTCCACGGACGTATTCTTTGATCTCTTTAGGAATCATCTTATAACGTTCGCCCATGATCACGTTCAATACCGCTTGAGTGCCGACCATCTGGCTTGTTGGTGTTACTAGAGGCGGGAATCCTAAGTCCTCACGTACCTTAGGCACCTCTTTTAATACTTCCTCGTATTTATCAAGCGCGTTTTGTTGTTGCAGCTGTGACACAAGGTTTGACAACATTCCACCAGGCACCTGGTAGATAAGTGTATTGATGTCTACGCTCAGCATTTTAGGACTCAGTATGCCCGAGGCCATGTAAGCTTCACGAATCGGTCTGAAGTGATCTGCGATCTCGCTTAAGAGTTCAAGATCCAGTCCTGTAGCATAGTCTGATTCCTTCAGCGTCGCCACTAAGGATTCCGTCGGCGGTTGCGAAGTACCCGAAGATAGAGGCGAGATCGCCGTATCCACAATGTCCGCACCTGCTTCAATCGCTTTTAGGTACATCATGCTGGCAAGGCCGCTTGTCGCATGTGAATGCACTTCAAGTGGAACCGATATCGCAGCTTTGATCGCACCCACAAGCTCACTTGCATAAAATGGCGTTAAAAGACCCGACATGTCTTTGATGCAGATTGAATCGGCTCCCATCGCTTCCATCTCTTTTGCAAGCTCGACATAGATCTGAGTCGTGTGGATTGGACTGATGGTATATGAAATAGCTGCTTGCGCATGGGCACCAGCCTTTTTAGTCGCATCAAGAGCGACTTTAATATTTCTCGTATCGTTGAGCGCGTCGAAAATTCTGATGATATCGATTCCATTTTCAACGGATTTCTTAACAAATTCTTCCACCACATCATCTGCATAGTTTTTATAGCCGAGGATATTCTGACCCCTCAAAAGCATTTGAAGTTTAGTGTTCTTCACGTGTTTGCGGATCGTACGTAGACGTTCCCAAGGATCTTCATTTAAAAATCTAAGACATGAGTCGAATGTCGCTCCACCCCAACACTCAAGTGCGTGGTAACCGACCTGGTCCATTTTTTCTAGAATTGGAATCATTTCATCGATTTTTAGTCTAGTCGCCATTAATGATTGATGTGCATCTCTTAAAGCAGTTTCTGTAATCTTAACTGGACGCATGTGTTCCTCCCATAAAAAACATGATGCATAAGCATCTAATAAGCTTGTTGTTACCCTAATATTTAAACCGAATTTGCGCTCAAAGTAAATATCTAAACATCAACAACTAATTTAATATACAAATTGCTCAATTCATTTAAATAAGAAAAGGATTAATCGATTTGGCTTTCTTTTAAAAAGAAAAATCCACTCTAAAAAGAGTGGATTTTCAATAAAATAACGTTTTCACCTTGTGATTCAGTGTCTTTTATTGCACAATACCGGCATTATCGTTACCTTTTTCTATTACTTGCTAATAATTCCCTCTAAGTTCTATGGTCTCAGCAAGACCATGTTTCAAAAGCATTTGCTTTAGGCTATCCATTTCAGTCAGGCTATAGGTTTCGAACCGGATATCCTTATGGTTGCTTTGAGCATGGTGGAACTGCTGAAGCGCCCATTTTCGAACCGGCTTATGAAGGTCAAACAGACTTACAAGCCTTTCGATGGAATGCTCGCTTCTTATGAGCGTCGTGCGTACTTCATAAGCGCTTTTGCTTTCGTTCAGAATCGACAACACGTCCATAGCTGAGGCGAAGTCGCACTCCGTCCCACCGAGCATGGCGGTGTAAGACTCGGATGTCCCCTTCACGTCAAGCGCGATATAATCTACCAGCGACTCAGAAATAAGCTTCTTAATCAACTCAGGTCTCGCACCGTTGGTGTCGAGTTTCACATAAAAACCATTCGCCTTCAAATCGCCTATGATTTTCAGTAACGAGGGATGAAGTGTGGGTTCGCCACCAGAAATCACCACAGCGTCTATCAGATGTCGGCGCGAGATCAAGTTTGCCAAAACCTCAGACCAGGATGTGCCGATCGAGCTGTCATGCCGAATCAGCTCCGCATTATGGCAGTAATCGCAAGAGAGGTTGCATCCGCTTAAAAACAGCACCGCGGCCATTCGCCCTGGATAATCGATCATACTGGTCTTGATCCATGAGTGTATCATTACAAGCTCCTAATTGATTTCAAAAGTCACACGTTCCTCGAATTCAGCCTGCTTGCCATCGTTCCAATTGCTTACAGGACGATGATATCCTACGATTCTAGTCCATACTTCGGTGGTTTTTTGGCAAGTAGGGCACTTAGGCACCTGACCGCTGATATACTGATGGTCCGGGCAGATGCTGAAGGTCGGAGTCAAGGTAAAATACGGAATGCTATAGTTTGACATCACTTTTTTGAGCACGTCCTTGACCGTTTGCACGTCGTTGATCTTTTCAGTTAAAAATGCATGGAAGACGGTTCCGCCTGTATATTTGGTCTGCAGCGATTCCTGCATGTCAAGCGCGTCGAACAGGTCCTGGGTATGCCCCACAGGAAGCTGCGTGCTATTGGTATAATAAGGCTTATCCGTACCCGCTACCGAGATGTCCGGGTATCTTTCAAGATCGAGTTTTGCAAATCGATACGCGGTGCCTTCTGCAGGACTTGCCTCCAGGTTGTACAGGTGCCCTGTCTCCTCTTGAAAACCTACTAGGATGTCATTCATATGATCCAGGATTTCCTCAGCCATCTGAAGTCCTACAGGCGTCGTGATATCCTCGGTATCTCCAGTCAGATTACGAATGCACTCGTTCATTCCGTTTGGACCTATGGTCGCAAAGTGATTGAACCAATATTCCTGGTGCGAGTCATAGATATCCTGCAGGTAATACCTCGAGTAAGGATAAAGACCGCTATTGATGTTTTCTTCAAGTACCTTGCGTTTGAGTTCCAAGGAATCCATCGCAGTTCGCATGTGTCTGCCCAGTTCTTCCTTGAGCTTCTCCATGGAAGCCGAAACATAACCGAGTCGGGCCATATTGATGGTCACTACGCCGATCGACCCCGTTTTGGGATTGGCTCCAAATAGGCCGCCACCTCTTCTGATAAGGGCCTTGTTGTCCAGTCTCAGTCTACAGCACATGGACCTGACATCTTCAGGATCCAGATCCGAACTCACAAAGTTGCTGAAGTAGGGGATGCCGTATTTCGCTGTCATCTCCATAATCCTATTGCTGACTTCGTTATCCCATTCCCAGTTGTCGGTGATATTGTAGGTAGGGATAGGGAAAGTGAAGATCCGCCCTTTGGCATCGCCCTGCATCATGACTTCGCAGAAGGCGATATTGATCATATCCATCTCCTTCTGAAAATCCTTGTAGGTATAGTCAAACTGACCTTCTCCACCGATGATCACCGGTAAATCGGCATGGGTAGAAGGTACCTCCTTATCCATGGTGATATTGAAGAAGGGCGTTTGAAAACCGACACGCGTTGCAACGTTCATGTTGAAGATGAACGCCTGCATCGCCTGCTTGACTTCAGGATAGGTCAATCTGTCAAAATAGATGAAGGGTGCGAGAAGCGTGTCGAAATTTGACACCGCTTGGGCACCCGCAGCTTCTCCCTGAAGCGTGTAGATAAAGTTGACCAGCTGCATGAGAGCCGAATCAAAATGTTTTGGGGCCCCGGACTCGACCTTTCCTTCGGCGCCGCAGAAACCCTTTCGGAGCAGGTCCTCCAGACTCCAGCCACAGCAGTAGGTGGATAAAAGTCCCAGGTCATGTATATGTAAATCCCCCGTGCTATGCGCGTTTCTTATGCTTTCATGATAGACCGAGTGCAACCAGAAGGTCGCGGACGCTTTGGCGACGACATGGTTGTTAAGGCCCTGCAGGCTGTAATTCATATTCGAGTTCTCTTTGACTGTCCAGTCCTTTTGACCCAGATAGCCATCAAACAGATCCAACATGTCAAGGGCTGAATGTTTGATTTCGCGCTCTTTCTTATGCTCATACCGGTATTTGATGTAGGATCTTGCCGTATCGTATTCGCCCATTCGCATCAAGACACGCTCAACCGTATCCTGTACTTCCTCAACCGTAGGCAGGTGCTCCACATCATAGACTTCCTCGAGTTCGAGCGTCACATATTCCGTCGCAACCTCCGCTACCTTTCTCAATGTCTTTTTGGTTCTATTTTTATTGCATGCGTATAGCGCCTTAAATACCGCGTTTTCAATTTTACACGGATCAAAAAATGCGATTTCGCCATTTCTCTTTTGCAGTCTTGTAAACATTTCCCATCACTCCCATAAAAAAATCACCTCTTGGCGTACTTCCTTATCCATTGTATCAAAGGAAGTATAGATGCTCAATGAGGCTTAAGACACTTATCTCATTTTTGTAATAATCGCCAATTAATCGTTAACGGTTGTCAAGTATACCCAAAAACATCCGGTGTTGAAGCGGATTGACTATTTGTCAATTGGATATTTACTACAATAAAACCATGAAACCGGTTCGACTTAGCTTTTTAAAATCGTCAATTGAAAATCCGCTCCTTTTACGTTACAATTAGTTACCAAAGTATAATCGTACAGTAAAGGAGCGCGACACTATGTTATTCAACTGGAAACCGGAATATGCTACAACCATCACAGAAATCGATGTTCAGCACATGGAACTCGTAAGACTTGGAAGACAGATCGAAAAACTGCTCTTTAGCGGCGCTGAGGATATCTACGACGAGCTCGTCGAACTCATCGACAGCCTGAAGGCGTATACCATCTATCATTTCGCTTCAGAAGAAAGCCTGCTTGAGCGATATGCCTATCCTGCACTCGACGCCCACCAGGTGGAGCATCAAAAGTTCATCGACGAATTGAACGAAATCGATCTGAGCGAGTTGGATATCAATCAGAAGGCCTATGCGATGGATCTGATCAAATTCATCAGCAAATGGATTTTTTCACACATCCTAGGTGCGGATTCAGACTATAAACTCTTTTTCATGAATGAAAATCTGATCGAGAAAGCCAACAGCAATCAAACCACATAACACGTTATAGTCAAAACGACAGAGCCAAAAGCTCTGTCGTTTCTTATTTGAAGCTAAAGACATGTCATAAAAGCGATTTCTGGTAAAAGGTCACATCGATCCAATGTCCAAATTTGAATCCCGCATTTTTGAAGGTTCCCACCTTTTCGAATCCCATCGCTTCGTGAAGCAGCTCGCTCCTTGGATTTTCTCCTGCGACCACTCCGACGATCAGTTTGAAACCACTTTCCTTAAGTCGGCTTATCAGGCTTTCGTAAAGCAGTCGTCCCACTCCCTTGCCTTGCAGCCCGTCGCTGATATAGATCGCGGATTCCACACTGTACCTATAGGCCGGTCTGCCCCGCCACTGTGAAGCATACGCGTAACCCAGAACCTCGCCGTCGACTTCATAGACGATCCAGGTGTGTGAATGGCTGATCCGTTCGATTCGGCTTTTCATTTCCTCCACACCGACCTCTTGCTCTTCGAAAGAAATCGTAGTCTGCCTGACTACCGGATTGTATATTTCACAAATGGCCTGCGCATCATCTACTTTGGCATCTCTTACTAAACCCTTCATCACTCAACTCACCTCGTCTTCTTTTGTTCAAAGGTCTCAAGTACTCCTGGAAGATCACTTGAACGCTCTACAAGGCATACAGCACCCGCCTTTAACAGTTCTAGCTCGCTGCCATAGCCGTAAAGCACGCCAATAGTAGGAATTCCAAGAGCTGATGCGCCAAAAATGTCGTGCTCCCGATCCCCTACCATCATGCAGCCGGAGGCGTCTTCAATACCCATTTCAAGAAGAGCGGCTTCAATGATCTCCTTTTTTGAGGTCCGGGTATTGTCCAGGTTGCTTCCCTGAATCGTTTCAAAATAGACATCGAGACCGAACTTTTGACAGATCTCCACTGCGATTGACGTTGGTTTTCCGGTTGCGACCGCCAATCTATAGCCCTTGTCCTTTAAGATATGAAGCGTCTTGACTATCCCTTCATAGGGTATATTTTCGAATTTTCCGGTAGTCATGTAGTAGTCACGATAATATCCGATCCCCCTGATCGCGTCCTCTTCGCTTAGTCCATGGTAAAGCATGAAACTGTCTTTGAGAGGCGGTCCGATATAAGGGGTCAAGGTCTCCAAATCATCAACACCTATCTTAAACTCCTTTAGCGCCTTGGCTACAGCAGTCGTAATTCCTACTTTCGGATCCGTAAGCGTGCCATCCAAATCAAACAATATCACATTTTTCATCATCACACCCCTGACACTTGACTTTTCTGCATTTTAACCAGTATAACAAGTAAAAAAGTCAGTGACAATCCTTCAAATTGTCACTGACTTTAGATCTAAAGTTTCTTAAATGCGCTGACGACATGTTCCGCAGTGAATCCAAACTCCTTGAAAAGAACCTCTCCAGGTGCGGATTCGCCGAAACGGTCCATGCCGATGACAACCCCGCCATCGGTTGCGATGCGGTGCCAGCCCATGCTGACCCCCGCTTCCATCACCACTCTTTTTTTGATGTCCTTAGGAAGCACTTCTTCCCTATAGGCTGAATTTTGTCTGTTGAAAAGTTCAACAGAAGGCATGCTGACTACACTCACTTCGATACCGTCAAGCTTCAGCAGGCGCTGGGCTTCGACAAGGACATGCACTTCGCTTCCTGTACCGATAAGAATTCCTTCTGGAATCTCCTTATGAGACGGACTTAGCACATAGCCCCCATGATGAGCCCCTCTTCCAACTCCCTCAAGGGCAGGTAGGTTTTGTCTGGATAAGACGATGACAGAAGGACCAGTGATGTTATTTAGCGCCTCCACCCATGAGATCGCTGTCTCTTTTGGATCGGCAGGTCTAAATACGGTCACATTCGGAATGCTTCTTAGCATCAGCAAGTGTTCGATCGGCTGATGGGTAGGTCCGTCTTCCCCAACGCCAATGCTGTCGTGTGTGAACACGTAGATGACAGGAAGTTTCATGAGTGCAGACAATCTGATGGCTGGCTTCATATAGTCGGAGAACACAAGGAAGGTGGCTCCGAAAGGTCTGACTCCTCCATGGAGGGCCAGTCCGTTTAAAACAGCGCCCATCGCATGCTCTCTTACTCCAAAGAACAGGTTGTCCGAGTCTCTGTTATCCCACTGGTAATCACCGAAGCCCTTAAGATAGGTTTTAGTCGATCCGTTCAGATCGGCGGAACCACCCATCAGGTTGGGCACGATGGGTTTAATCAGGTTCATGAACTTACCGCCAGAGCTTCTTGTCGCATCTTTCGTCTCAAAGGGTTCCCATAGCGACTTGTTTGCAAAGGCATTTTCAGGAATCTCGTAATCATGCCACAGTTCCCATTCCTTAGCAAGTTCCGGGTAGGTATCTTGGTAATTCTGGTAGAGCTCCTCCCATTTGAATCTGCCCATTTCCCGGTGATCGATCACCAGCTTCATATATTCTATGACATCTTCTTCCACCACAAAGGATTCGTTCGGATTGAACTCAAATGCCTCTTTCACAAGCTTAAGCTCATCTTCACCGAGCGGTGATCCATGGACACCTGAGGTACCCGCCTTATTGGGGCTTCCAAAACCGATGATCGTCTTTATACGGATCAGTGTCGGAGTCTCAAGGTTGGATTTAGCGCTTTCGATCGCCTGATGGATGCGCTCGAGATCGTTTCCGTCTTCTACTTCAAGCACCTGCCATCCGTAAGCCTCATAGCGTTTTGTCACATCTTCCGTGAAACTAAGTTCTGTCGAGCCGTCTATTGTGATTTGGTTGTCGTCATAAAGGACAATCAGTTTACCAAGTTTCATGTGTCCTGCCATGGAAGACGCTTCCGATGTGATACCTTCCATCAGGCAGCCGTCACCGGCGATGACGAAGGTGTGGTGGTCTACGATATTCATGCCTTCACGGTTGAACTTCGCAGCCAACCTGCTTTCCGCAATGGCGAGTCCGACTCCCATGGCAAGCCCCTGGCCGAGTGGTCCCGTTGTGGATTCGACACCGGGGGTCATCCCGTATTCGGGGTGTCCCGGGGTTTTTGATTCCCACTGCCTGAATGATTTCAGGTCATCAAGTCCAACCTCGTAACCGAAGAGGTTCAAGAGCGCATAGTGAAGCATCGAGCCGTGCCCTGCAGAAAGGATAAACCGGTCACGGTCATGCCAGTTCGGATCCGTCGCAGAGCCTTTCAAGTGTTTGGACCACAGAGCAAAAGCCATCGGAGCCGCTCCCATAGGAAGCCCGGGGTGACCCGAATTCGCTTTCTGCACCGCATCGGCGCTTAATAGCCTTATCGTATTTACTATTCTATTTTCTATCGTCTTCATTGTGTTCCTCCAATCATAAATTTATCGCTGTTACATTCATACCTTAAAAGATGAACGATAAACCATTGATTTGATGGGATTTTATAGTAACTTCGGGTACAATGATAATAGAGTAGATGATTCCGACCAGATTTGGAGGTCTTTATATGGTATACGATGCGATACAAGCTTCAATTGAAGCACACAAAGATCAGTTACGAAAACTTGAAAACGGCGTATACGTCGCCCATCCCCTTGAAGTCGCCATAATCTTGGCTCAAAACGGCGCCGATGAGGATATCATCTCAGCCGGTATCCTTCACGATACGGTGGAGGATACCACCATGAGCATTGAGATGATCAGACAGCAATTCGGTGCGCGCATCGCTGAAATAGTTGCAGGATGTACCGAACCTCAAAAGGAAGTCTGTTGGCAAACGAGAAAAGACTGGGCCATAAAGCATGTCAGCACCACGGCTACCCATGACATGAGACTCGTCATTTGCGCCGATAAGCTCAGCAACATCCGTTCCATCTACAGAAATCTCCACCACAAGGGCGACGCGGTCTGGGACCATTTCCACGCTCCATATGAAAAGCAAAAGTGGTATTACGTCAGTATGCTTGAAGGCCTGTCAGAACTGAAAGGTCTTGCCATGTATGATGAGCTGGATGATCTGATTACAAAAGTGTTCAAATAGAAAACAGCCTTCAGGCGATGCCTGAAGGCTGTTTTATTCCTCTACCCTTTGATTCTCAAAATCATGCGTTTCTACAAACGCTTTAAATCGGTTCATTTTCCTGAGTGTGTTGTTATAATAGAACTTCTTATTTAACAGGCTTGTGATTGCCAGAATACCGGGAAAATGAAATTCGATCCTTTGAACCCATCTTGTTCGCACCATGGCCTCTGTGTCGTCTTCATACAGTTCGCTGATGGCCCTGTACCAGACATTCTCCATCTGAAAACGCAAAGTCACACTTTCAGGTTCATTTACGCTTTCAACGACCGCACTGATTTCAGATATTTCACCGTTTTGCTCGCATTTCAGGATAGCCTTTGATCCAGCCACGCCAAAGTTTCTCATCAGAGGCTTAATCGATACAAAACCTTCATACCAATACGACAACCACTCTGTGTTTCGGTAAGCCTCTACTACGAGCTCACGAGGTTTATTGATCATTACTTCACATGTGTATTTCATTTACGCCTCCTCAAAAATGCTGACGAGAGAGTTATACCCAAGCGCAAATCAACTAAACCTATTTTTTTTTTTTTGCAAAATGGACAGGTAACGTCTTCCGGGTTTGCCTTGTCGATTTATCTGTTTAATTCAGCGTAAGCCACTGCGATTTCAGCACCCTTTTTCGCATTGTTGTAAACAAGCGCCAAATTGGCTTCCAGACTTTTTCCTTCAGTGATATCTTTGATTTTTCCTAATAGGAAGGGAGTGATCTTTTTGCCTTTGATTCCGTTTTCGTCAGCTTCCTTAAGGGCATCTTCAATCGCCTTTGCGATCATTTTCTCATCCATGGCGTGTTCTTTTGGGATAGGATTCGCAATCACCAGTCCGCCACTTAGTCCGATGTCCCATTTGGCTTTCATGGACGCCGCAACCTCAACAGGATTCAGGTTCGCATCCACACCGAACTCTGATTGAGCTGTATAGAAGGCTGGGAATATATCCGTATCCAGTCCGATAACCGGTACTCCGTGTGTTTCCAAGTATTCAAGCGTCAAGCCGATATCGAGTATCGACTTGGCTCCCGCGCATACGACAGCGACAGAAGTCTGGGCGAGTTCCATAAGATCCGCGCTGATGTCAAACGTGTTCTGGCCGTCTCTGTGAACACCACCGATGCCGCCTGTGACAAAGGTATTTATTCCAGCGAGTGATGCGACATACATCGTAGTCGCAACCGTAGTCGCACCGTGGTACTTCTTGGCGATTACGATTCCCATATCTCTACGGCTGACTTTCTTCACGTCCTTATGTGTGGCTAGAAGTTCAAGGTCATCCGGTGTCAGACCCACTTTCATACGACCATCCAATATGGCGATGGTCGCAGGAACCGCGCCGCCGTCTCTGATGATCTGTTCCACTTTATTGGCCATCTGTACGTTTTGCGGATAAGGCATTCCGTGGGAGATGATTGTCGACTCAAGCGCCACTACCGGTCTACCTTCAGAAAGCGCCGATTCTACCTCAGGATGGATGTCTAAGTATGTTTTCATAAATTTCTACCTCTTTCATATCAATCTCTATTTGCTCTTTGCAGAGCGCCTCATGAATAGTAAGTTCCGACTGCACATTGAATCTTGCAGCGATCATCGACCGCTTGATCGCATCAAAAAAGTTGAATCCCTGCTGTAAGGAAGCCGCCCAGGTAGCAGTGAACACATCCCCCGCACCTGTCGCATTTACAGCTGAAATCGCCTTGTTCCTAAAGTGGATGACCTGTTCCTGATCCGATGCCAGCAGGCCGTCCGCTCCCATAGATAGGGCGATGTGCTTCACGCCCTGTTGATGGAGGATATCAATCGCCGCCACCGCATCGTCGAGTGTCTCGATTTTGACGCCGGTCAGCCTCTGCGCTTCAATTCTGTTCGGCTTTAGTCCATACAGATTAAGAAGAAGCGGTTTCAGCTTATCCGTCTTCTCCGCCGACACTGGGTCGGCAATGAGTCTCTTGAGCTCGAATTTACCAATCATCTCCAGCGCCTCACTAGTCAGGTTGGCATCAATGACCACCACAGACGCGTGTTTTATCATATGCTGGTGCTCCCTGATGTATCCCGCGGATACCGAGGTGATGTTTTGCATATCGTTGATCGCATAAGCCATATCCCCATCACCACTAAGCATCGCCATATAGGCGCTTGTCGACAACATCCGGTCAACATGGACCTGATTCACATCCACGCCGACTCGTCTGCATGCCTTAAGTATTAGCTCGCCGTGAACGTCGCTTCCGACAGCGCTCAAAAGCTTCACAGGCACCTCTAGTCTTGCGATCGCCTCTGCGATGTTCCTACCAACTCCACCGGCTGACAATTGAATGGAGCCGATTGCGGAATCGTTCGCTTTAAGCACCGATGCCTTCCCGACGATATCGACATTCGAACCACCGATCACACAGACATGTTTTTCATCATTGATGATATATCCTTTTCCCTGGATGATACCTTTTTTCATCAGATTTGTTATGTGAACCGCTACAGAACTACGTTCAATTCCAAGCTGTTTGGCCAAATCCTTCTGGTTTATCAGTGGATTCTCTCTTAAGATACCCAATATTTCTCGTTCGCGCTCTGTCATTCCATCACCCCTTTACTAACATATGTTTAGTTTATAATCTATTGTTTAATCTGTCAATGCAGTTTGAGACTTTTCTCTTGGTTCATCAAAAAAAGAACGCCTAAAGGCGTTCTGAGATTGTTGACAAACCCCTGTTTATTAGAAAACAGGGGTTTTCTTATGACCAAATAAGGAACTCCTGTTATTATCTCATCATGAAAAGGGTCATTTAACCCCCAATCCATCTAGTACAAGTGCCA